>NZ_WHJC01000311.1 GCF_009295725.1 Clostridium tarantellae | reverse complement strand
ATTTAATATAATAATTTAAATTTAGCATAAAAATATCATATATATCTTTTAAAGCATACTATAAAAATATGTGTTAAAAAATTTAAAAGGAGTTGTAAAATGGATTCTATATTAAAAAATTCAATAAATGATATTATTAATAAATTTGACACTTTATTTTTCAACAAAAAAAATGTTACAGGCATAGGGTTAGGATATAGTGCGACTTGTTGCTAGACAAAAGTAAATGAAGATTTACTAAAAAACTAGCGTAACTAATTGATTAAATTCAAAAGTTATAACTATTATCACGAAAGATAGAATGATTGGGTAACGCCTTGAAATATCTTCCCAAAGGATACGGATAGCACTTTATTAAGTAAATAATACGGTGTTATAAGCCCGTTAAATGGCTTGATAACCACTTTAAATAAATATTAAAAATTCACTAAAAAAAATATTAATTTTATGGTTTAGTGGTGATAAAGCTAGGGTCTATAAAATATCTATGGTTAGGATGTTTAAATGTAACTGACGAAATGAGGAATGTACAGGTCTAAACTAACTCTATCTAGAAATAGATAAACACTTTTAGTGTTGTAAGTGTGGATTAGTAAAACTTATATCTATGAAAATCCATATAATGTTATAGGCATTATCAAGCTTACAGGCTTATACTCATAACCTAAGGATATATATGTAAAGATAGTGATAATGGAACAAGGAAAGCTTAGAATATGGAGGTTTTACTGCCAATGAAATAGTAATAAGGAAAGCTTTTATTAGTATAACTTATTTTAATCTAAGTGATAGTGGTGGCATGAAGCTATGATGAATGTTGTAATGATGTTCTAGCAATAGCCACTAGATAAATTGTTTAATAAATCAATTTATTGGAACGCCGTATGAGCTGGAAACACTCCTGTACGGTGTGAAGTGGGGGAAAAGTTAGAGATAAATTCAAAAACTTACCTATCACTATAAAATATAAAAGGCTTAGATACTAAAGAACTCTGTTTACATGTTTTAGTTTAAAAAAAATTATCTATAAATAATTTGTATAATAACGATATTATACCTAAAGTATTTCTCGGTATAAAAACAGATGTAATTGAAGTTGATGAAATTATATTAAATAATACTTATTCAAACTCTTCTTTAAATTTTAATAATAATAATTTGATACAAAAACTACAATCTCGGGTTAGACCCATAGAAGGTGGATTAGAAATAAGCCCTTATAGAGATTTTTCTGCTGGAACTTTAGGAGGAATTGTATTTGATAATGAAACTAATCTCCCTTGTATTTTAAGTAATAGCCATTGCTTAGATTCAAGAGGTAAATTTTCAAAAGGAACTCCAATATCTCAACCATCAGTTGGTTTATCTGGTGGTGCTTATAAACGTAATATAATAGGTTATTTTCTTAAATCAATTGAAATAAAAACAAGTTCACAAACAAATCCAATTTATAATATAGCTGATTGTGCAATTGCAGAACTTGCTCCTGAAATTAAATATGATACTACTATTTTAGGTATTGGAGAAATTAGAGGCTCCTCAGATCCTTTTCCTAATTTGTTAGTAAAAAAAGTAGGTCGAAGCACTGGATTAACTGAAGGTTATATAAAAACAATAAATCTTTCAACCGGTATAAAAGCTTCTCGTAACGCTAGCGAAAATACATTATTTTATAAAAATTTAGTACGCTGCGACCCTATAGGCTCAGCTGGTGATTCAGGATCTTTAGTTTTAGATCCATTAAATAGAGTTGTTGGATTATTTTCATTTTCAAGTAATAAATATGCTTATTTTACTCCAATTGATATAATATTAAATCTTCTTAATATCAGCATTTAACTATGTTTTTATGCTATTAAATAATTTAATAATATAAGTAACTACATTTAGGTATTTAACTTTATTTTTTAAATACCTAAATGTTTTATTTTACTTTTAAATATAAATTAATTTTTATGTAACTATTACTTTTTCTAATCTTTTAATAGGCAAAATCATAAGAATTATTATTGATAAAATTCCTTCAACTCCTCCTGTAGAAAAATTATAAATAAATGAATATAACCATACATTCATCCCTTTTGGTGCATATTGTGCAAAAAATACAACTCCTGAGATTATATTTAAAACTATACTTAAACTTACAGCAACTAAACAACCACAAATTATTTTATATTTTTTATCTATACCAAATATACAAGCTAATCCTAAAACCATAGTTGAAAGTAAATAATCTATAATAAATTGTATTGGATGAACTATAAAAGCACTATTTAAAAGTTTCAAAACTCCAAATAATAAACCTCCAGTAACTCCTACTGTCCTACCATATAATATAGAAAGTAACATTATTGGCAACATAGAAAATAAACTTATTCCTCCACCTTGAGGATATTTTATAAATTGAATTATATATAAAATATAAGATAATGCACTAATCATAGATATTATAGCCATAGTTTTTATATTAAATTTATTTTTCTTTAAATCCATTAAATAAAAAGCAAAACTTATAACACTAATTATAGTAAGTAAAATAATCATTATAAAAACTCTCCTTTTTCTTAAGTATTTTAAACTTATCATTTTTCATACTGCTTCTAATTAAAATATAACTAATTTCAATTAACAATATTTAATTGTTAATATTTTTCTTTTTTTAAATAGTTTTATAAGCCATATTCCAAAAATCCATTTCATAAACACTACATCTTATAAAAATATCTAAAAGTCTTTCTTTTTCTTCTTCATTAATATTTTCACATAATTCATCAATATAATTTATCCATCTTTCAGTAAACTCTTCAAATTCTTTTGATGCATATTCTTCTATCCAATCTTTATAAAAATTTTTTTCTATTTTATCTTTATATTTATTAATCAAATATTTTCCTATATAATTATAAGACCAAGTGCATGGCATAATAGCAACAGCAATTTCTTTTAAATTTCCTGTTAAGGCTATTGATTGCATATAGCTTGTATAATTTTTTGTAATTACATTAAATTTATATTTTTCTAATTCATCAATATTTACTCCAAAATTTCTTAAATAATTTATATGTACTGCTGTCTCATCTTCCATAGTTCCTTTAATTGAACTATAATAAAATTTCATTTCCTTCATAGTTTTTGCTTTTACAGCACCTATACAAAATACTTTAGCATATTCTTTTAAATATAAATAATCCTGTATCAAATAATACTTGAACTTTTCTTCATCTAATATTCCCTGTCCTAATTCACAGATAAACTTATGATTTAGATAATCATTCCATATGTCTTTTACTTCTTCAAATAAATATTCTGTAAACTTCATTTCATATTCCACCTTTTAATATTAATTTAAATAATCCAAAATAAAAAACCATATCCCTATATGGAATATGGCGTAAGCATATAAATATTTATAACTATACAAGATTTAACATTTTATAAACATAAAAAATCTAAATATAATTAATTTAACAAGCTTTCCTACGCTGGCATTATCCAGTTCAGGTATAAGGGTTAATAAATTAAATTATTTCTCAGCCAAAGGCACCCCTAGCTAATATTTAGTTATACATTTATTATATATACACAAATTATTTTGTCAATAAATCTAAAAATATACTTACTTAAAATTTCATAAAATTAAAATTTATTTCCTTAATTACTTTAAAATTTATTATAAAAATATTGTTTGAATTAACTAAATTTTTATATAATTTATATTTTTTTAAAATTAATATAACAAAATCTTTTTAAAATAGAAT
>NZ_WHJC01000310.1 GCF_009295725.1 Clostridium tarantellae | reverse complement strand
ATTAAATGTTCTATTTTTTCCGTAGTTTCTAAAATACTATGTTTTACACCTAAAAAACTAAAAAACTTTTCTATTGTTTTATGTCTATTCATAAGAAAAACGCCATAATTATTACCTAAATTTGTAAGCTCTATATATCCATAGGGTTCATAATTTACCATACCTAGTTCAGATAATTTCTTCATCATTTTTGAAGTTGATGGAGCTTGCACATTTAAAGCTTGAGATAAAGAACTTACTCTTGTTACCCCTTCTCCATTTGATAATCTATAAATCATTTCTATGTAATCTTCCATAGATGCAGTTATTATATTATCCTCATTTTTTATATAGGTACTAAATGTATAGAAATCTTCATTCATAATTATCTCCACCTTATAACTAATTACTCTTTATAATATACTATGAAATTTAACTTTTAATACTTATTTAATTTTTAGAATAACAAATTTATATATATTATCATACTATAATATTAAAATAAGTTAGCCTAGGCTAACAAAGTATATTAAACTAGGAGGTTTATACTATGGAATTACTATGTGATATAAAAGTGGGTTCTTTAGCAATTGTAAAAGAAAATAAAGCTAAATCTTCTTTAAAAGAAAGATTATTAGCTTTAGGAGTAACTAAGGGTGCTATAATAGAAATTTTAAGAAAAGGACCTAAAAACAATTTAACTTTATATAAAATTAGAGGTGCTATGATTGCCCTTAGAAAAGAAGAAGCTTCTTTAATACTTGTAGATATTATTTAAATTAATATTATAGGAGGATAAAAATGGGTTTAACATCTCAATCAACTAAAATTAGTGCAATGAAAGATATTTTTAATATTAGAAAAAAAGAAGGACAATATGTTATTGCTTTAGCTGGTAACCCTAATACTGGCAAAAGTACAGTATTTAATTATTTAACAGGTCTTCACCAACATACGGGCAACTGGCCAGGTAAAACTGTTGTTAATACTAAAGGGGAATTTCAGTATAACAGCAATAATTATGTTCTTGTTGATTTACCTGGTACTTATTCTCTTTTATCATCTTCTATAGATGAAGAAATTGCAAGAGATTTCATATGTTATGGAAATTATGATGCTATTGTTGTTGTAGCTGATGCCACTTGCTTAGAAAGAAATTTAAATTTAATATATCAAATTATAGAGTTAAATTCTAATGTAATAGGATGTATAAATTTAATTGATGAAGCTGAAAAAAAAGAAATAATTATAGATAAAGATTGTTTAGAAAAATCTTTAGGTATTCCTTTAGTTTTAACATCTGCAAGTAATGGAACTGGTATGGAAACATTAAAATCTGAAATGGAAAATATAGTTATTAATAATAAAAAAACAAATCCTAAACCTATTAAATATACCCCTAAAATAGAAACTTTAATTAATAATATTTCTAATGAACTATATAAATTTAATGTCATAAATAAAAGATGGATTTCTTTAAGAATTTTAGATAGTGATGTTTCTGTATTTAAAAAATTAGATGAACTTAATGATAAATTTAATTCTTCTGTTGCCCTTAATATTCAAAAATCTATATGTAATAATATTAACAAAACATACTTAAGAGAAGAAATTTCTGAATGTATATATAAACAAGCAAAACTTTTAAAAGATAATTGTGTTAAAGAAAATAAAAAGAAAATTAATAGAGATAAAAAAATAGATGATGTTTTAACATCAAAAAAATATGGCATTCCTATTATGTTACTTTTATTAGGTATTATTTTTTGGTTAACCATTCAAGGAGCAAATTATCCATCTCAATTTTTATCAAATATTTTATTTGGTTTTGAAGATGTTTTAATTAATTTTTTGCAAAATTTAAATGCACCTTATTGGTTACAAGGTATTTTAGTATTAGGACTATATAGAACTTTAGCTTGGGTTATTGCTGTAATGCTTCCACCTATGGCTATATTTTTTCCTTTATTTACTCTTTTAGAGGACTTAGGTTATCTTCCTAGGATAGCTTTTAACTTAGATCATTTATTTAAAAAAGCTTGTGCTCACGGAAAACAATGTTTATCAATGTGTATGGGATTTGGTTGTAATGCTGCTGGTGTTATTGGCTGTAGAATTATAGATTCTCCACGTGAAAGATTAATTGCCATAATAACTAATAATTTCGTTCCTTGTAATGGTAGATTTCCTACATTGATTGCAATTTCAACTATATTTTTTGCCACTACAGCTAATAGTTTTTTAAATTCAATTATACCTACTATTTCTGTATCTTTATTAATTGTTTTTGGAATTTTTATAACCTTACTTATATCTTACTTATTATCTAAAACTTTACTTAAAGGTTCCCCTTCCACTTTTACTTTAGAGTTACCACCTTATAGAAAACCTAAAGTAGGTAGAATTATTTACTCTTCTTTAGTAGATAGAACTTTATTTGTTTTATATAGAGCTATTATCGTCGCTGCCCCTGCTGGTGCTATTACTTGGCTTTTAGCTAATATTTATATTGGAGATTTAAGTATTATAAGTCATATTGCTAACTTTCTTCAACCACTAGGCTCACTCATAGGACTTGATGGATTTATATTAATGGCTTTTATTGTAGGTCTTCCAGCTAATGAAATTGTTCTACCTGTACTATTAATGGGCTATTTAGCAACAGGCTCCTTAACTGATTTTTCAAGTTTAGACTCTTTACAAAATATATTATTAACTAATAATTGGACTATTTTAACAGCCCTAAACACTATGATTTTTAGTCTTTTACATTGGCCTTGTTCTACTACCCTATTAACTATAAAAAAAGAAACTCAAAGTATAAAATGGACTTTTATATCATTCTTATTGCCAACTTTAATAGCTTTTTCAACTTGCTTTATAACCACTACTATTTATAGATTACTCTTTTAAAAATACTATTAAATTTTATAGAATAGCACCGTAAATCACTGCTATCTATGTTGTGAATTACGGTGCTTATTTCTTTTAATTCTATATTAAAAGATCTACTTTTATTAATATATAGATTTTTTAATAAAAGTATTATATAATTTTATTGAATATTTTAATATTATTTTATTTAACAATTTAAAATATTCCTAAAGAAAATTATAATGTAATACACTATTATTTTCAAAAAAGAATATTGTAAATATGAGTTAAAGAATATACTTATATATTAAAGGAGAAATTACATATGCAATCAATAAATTATTTATTTACTAATTACTTATTAGCAGATTTAGTAAGCAATGATAATCCAAATAAATATTTTAACAGTGAAAAAGTAAATGAAACATTAAATAGTATGTGGAATAAAATGCATTTAAAATATGGAAAAGAAAAAAAAGAAAATTTATTAATTTCTATAGAAAATTTAGATATCTCTAAAAAATTAATAATAATAAAATTTCCTAAGCCAGAAATAACTCCTGAAAGTCTTTATGCTGGTTTCATATTAGGAGAAAAAATAGAAAAAGGAATATTATTTACCTTTGATATGTCTCCTGGCTTTGATTTTAATAAAGCTCAAATAAAAACTGAGCAAAACTATACTCTTTTTAAATGGATAAATGGAAAGCGTAATTTAATTAAAAGTTACTCTGAAGATAATTTACAACATTTTTCTAAAATTTTAAAAGAAAATCTTTAATTTATATAAATTTTATTGCTTAACTGCTAATATCTTATGGGGAAGTACTACTGTATAAAATAACAGAGTTTTTTAAGTGCTCCCTTGTCCAAAATCAATGTATCTAAATGTAATATAACTTGTTCA
>NZ_WHJC01000309.1 GCF_009295725.1 Clostridium tarantellae | reverse complement strand
ATGCTAATAGCAATACTATTCAATTTCATGGTGATGGGGAAAATAATGCTCCTTATTTTGGAGAGTTTACATTAAGTTTACCACCAGTAACTTCAAATCTAGTTGAAGGTATTCTTGAAAATGGTGCAAGGGCAGATACTACTAATAGATTTGTAAGAGCTTTAGGTGGAAAGAAAGATGGATCTTCAACTATTACTGTAAATGTATCTAATGAAGGAGAGTATAATTTATCAATTCAATATTTAGGAACTGATAACACTTTACCATTAAAAATAGATATTAATGGTATGATCAATAAAACTATATACACATTGCCACCAACTAAAAGTTTAACTATGAAGGATATTAAAACTTTTACTATTCCTTTAACTTTAAATACAGGAAATAATACTCTTAGATTTTATGGTAATGGAAAAGATTTTGGTCCTAACTTATCTACTTTCACGTTAACTGCAACAAATAGTGCAATTACTCCAAAGCCAACTACTTCTACCATAGTTAATGATATTTATTTTATAGCTAATGCAACCACTGGAGGAACAGCTATTTTAGATAAAAAACAAAATTTAATAACTGGTATTGGTGGAAAAGGTAATGGCTTCTTTACTATGGAGGTATTAGTAAAAATTGAGGGAGAATATGTATTAAGAATAGCCTATAGAAATAACTATAAAAATTTTAAAATTGATATTAATGAAAAAAATACTGGCAAAACTTATAAAACCATAGGGGACTTTAATGATTCACTTCCTATATTAATAAATCTTAAAAATGGAAAAAATACATTGAAGTTTTATGGAAATGGTACTGAATTAGCACCAGACTTTGGAGATTTTGAGCTAAATTTAAATTATCCTATAAATTCTAGATTGTCTGGAGGAATATTTTCAGGAGATACTAAATTACTTCCTTCTGGAGTTATAAATTCAATAGGTGGATTTTTTGATAATTATTTTCAAATAAATTATTTTGCATCTTATTATGGAAAATACAGTGTTGATATAATTTTTGCTGCTAATGGAGGAACTCTTTTAATAGATATCAATGATATTAGCACAGGAAGTGTATATAATATCCCTTCTACAAAAACAACTACTGTTGCATATAGTACAGCAATTATGTTAGAGGAAGGAGATAACTCTATTAAGTTTTATGGAATTAGAAAAATTTTAGTACCAGATATACATGCTATAGATATAAAACCACTTGATTTATTTGAAGAAAATGAAATTTATAACTTTTCTGATGCTATTTTAGAGAATGGTATAAAAACAAGTACTATAACTAATTTAGTTACATGGCAAGGAGGGGGAAATAAAGGAACTATTACAGCAAATGTTAAAGTTAATTCAGAAGACCTTTATGATTTAAATATAGAATATATATCACCTTATTGGGAAAGTATTTTATATTTAAATGTAAATAAAGAAAATAGTAATACAAAACATTATTTACCTATAACTGGGAAGGAAGGCAATTCTAAATTTGAAATATTTACAATAAAGGGTATAAAGCTGAATAGTGGTGATAACTCTCTTAAGTTTTTTGCAGATCCTATAATTGCAGCGCCAAAATTAAAAAGTTTTAGTATTGCTAAATCAGAAATTTTAACTAGTACGATACCTTATGGAACTTTTTATGCTAAGGATGGAGTTTTAGCAAATGGTGCTAAAGTAACAAAATTTTCTAAAAATTTTGTAGATAATTTAGGGGGAGTTACACAAGATGGTTCTGTAACTGTAAAATATAATGGAAAATATGAGGGGTTATATGATTTAGCTATTGAATATTTAGTAGTTGAAGATAATAAAAATTTACTTATAGAAATTAATGGTATTGATACTGGAGAAATCTATATTTTAACTAAAACCAAAACATTAAAGGAAACTGATTCAGAAACATTAATAGTACCAGTTTTATTAAAAGAAGGAGAAAATATTATTAAATTTCATGGAGATAAAAATAGTTTTTCAATAGCCTTAGGTAAGATATTAATTAATAAATCTCCTGAAATTTCAACTTATAATTTTATAAATGCCGAATTAGAAAATGGAGCAACAGTAAATTCTAATACAGGATTTGTATCTAACTTAGGTGGAGATAATAATGGTATAGCTACTGTAGAAGTTTATGCTGAAATGGATGGAAATTACTATTTAACAATGAAATATATATCTATAATTGATAATAGTTATATAAGAATAGATGTAAATAATGAACCTTTAAATGCTAGATTATCAACAAACTTAGAATTTAGCATTAAAGAGTTAAGATTTTTTAAATTAACAAAGACAAAAAGTGAAAATATAATTGATGCAAAAACTATTACAAAAATAATTAAATTAAAGGCTGGAAAAAATGATATTAAATTTTATAATGATGAAATATCTTATGCAACTCCTAAACTTGGAACTTTTGTAATTTCCACTAATGAAATAATAAAAACTTTTCCAATTGGGATAAGTAATTTAAGTAAAGGAGCTTCCTTAAGTATAATAGAGGGATTTGTTAATGGAATAGGAGGAATAAGAAAAGGTGCTATAACAATAATGCCTAATATGGAAAAAGGTGGTTTATATAATGTAGCTTTTAGATATATAAGTCAAGGTATGGCAAGATCAATAAAAGTTGCTATTAATAAAGATTATAGCAATGCAATAAAATATAGGCTTCCTTCAACAGGAAAGTATTTAGATGAAAATTATGCTAAGACATTTACTATTCCTGTTAATTTAAAAAAAGGAAAAAATATTATAAAATTTTATAAAGATTTTAGTATTACTGAAGGACCTGAAATTGGAGAAATTACTATCAGTGAACCATTAGATACACCTGATAAAATATATAAAATTTCTGAAGGTACTTTAAAAGGGACAGCTGCTATTGATAATATAAGTAATATGGTAACTAATATAGGAGGAGTTGGAGAAGGAGAAGTTACTATAACTGTAAATGTACTTTCTAATAGTATTTATACTTTAAAACTTCAATATATAAGTAATAATCAAAGTAATAATTTACTAATAGAGGTTAATGAAAAATCTACAAGGAAAATCTATAATTTGCCAATTACTTTAAGTGGAAATTCAGCTGAAATATTTTCTATTGATTTAAATTTAAATGCTGGAAATAATAATATAAGACTTTATGGAGATATTAAAAATAATGGACTTCTATTAGGAAATTTAACACTTTCTAAAGCTATAGTTTCATCAAAAGTTTTAATGGATGGGGAGTATAATTGTGCAGATGGTATTCTTGAAAAGGGTGCAACTATAGATACTGCTACAGGTTTTGTAACTAATATAGGTGGAAAAGAAAAAGGTTCATGTACTATAAATGTAAAAGCTTATTATTCTGGATTACATGTTTTATTAATAGAATATATTGCGCCGACTAAGTCTAATGTTTTAGAGTTTGATATTAATAATACATCTTCAGAAAAAGTATATATTGTGGAACAAACTGAATTTGAAGCAAAATATTTAGAGTTTACAGTTTTCTTAACAAAAGGTAATAATAAAATTAAATTTTATGCTCCTATACCATTTGATGAAAGTAAAGCTAATTTAATTTTAGGTCCTGATTTAGGAATTATTAAGGTTTTACCTCGTTAAAATTATAAAAATAAGTCATTGATAAATTAAAGTTTATCAGTGACTTATTTAATAATCACCACTTTACAATAAATTTAACTAGCTAAAGAATCGTTATTAAGATGATTAATAACATCTTCAAGCGTAGTTATATTTTTATCAAGTTGTATTGTTTTAAGCAACTTGCCATAAATTAATTCTTTA
>NZ_WHJC01000308.1 GCF_009295725.1 Clostridium tarantellae | reverse complement strand
TTTAACAGCTATTTCTAAACTAATAAATGTTATTTTAGCCTACTCTTTAAATGACATAAAATATATTAGAAGTATTAGAAAACTATATTTAATATCAGCTTAATCACATATCCACAGTCTAATTTCATAATCTTTCTGTAAAAGACCGTTTTTGTTAGGGTCTATATTTTCATGCACAAATTTAAATCAAAATATTGGTTTTTTTAAAAGTTATCCACAATTTTTTAAATCTTAATTTCACAATCGCCTAATATATATCTATAATTATATTATTTAAATAGGGTTCTATCAACTAATATATTTTACTATCATACTCACTTACTAATATACTGTCATACCTATATATCTCTACTCTTATCTATAATTATATTATTAGTAATAGCTATTCTAACTTTTTTGTTATAGTTAAACTCTTCTTATTATTGTCTTAATTTGAGAATACCATAAAACTAGTCGATTATTTTTCCATATAAATATATTTGTATATATTTATTGTACCTACAACAATTAACTGGCTTAATGTTATAAGCATAACAGCATATGATAAAACATTAGTTTTTACCATATTTGGGTATAATAAAGTAATTTCATAAAAATTAAGATTAATAATAACTATTATTGCAATAGCAACTGTTAGAGCAGTAATTAAAAATCTAAACCTAGTAATTCTTAAACTACCTTCAGAATAACCTTTCTTTATAAAAAGATATGCTAATACTATATTCAATATAAAGTTAATAAGATATACACATATTCCTATAGCAATATAAACTATTCGTTTTCTTTCTAGTAAAAAATATAGTATTTCAATACCAATAATAAGAAAAAATATGGATTCAAATAAACAAATTATACCTAAAAACAAAGATAATCGAGATGGATTTTTTTAGTGCTATGCTAGAGCATTTACTTTAAAATAGTAAGGGGACTTTGTATAGATAGATTCTATTTTAATTTAACAGTATAATAAGTTATATATATGTACTATTAAATTAAAACAGTAAGGAGTTATAAGATGGAAAAAGTTAATGGCTTATCTGAAGCACAGAAAAGAGTAGATGATAATTGGAGAAAAAACAATAAAGATCATGCTAATTACTTAAGAGGTAGAAGTGCTGCAAGAAGTTTTATAAGAAATAAAGCTACTTTAGAAGATTTAAAAGAACTTAGTAATTTAATTGAAGAAAGAGAAAGACAATTATAAACCAAAGTTTAACAGAAAGTGAGAAATTTATTATGGGACTAATGGATTTGTTTAAAGCTAAGGAAAATGAAAGTTTAAAAAAAGAGTTAGAGGAAACTAAAAAATTATTATCACCAGAGCTTTTAAATGTAAAAGAAATTAATCAGCATATAAAAGAATTGGAAGAAAAGAAAACTTCATTGGAAAATGAAGTGAAAGATTTAGAATCAGAGCAATTAGATATAAATAAAAAAATAGAGGAGCGTAAATCAAAATTAATAATCTTAGATGAGGATTTATTAATGCAGGATTTTAGCCTATATCAACCTATTTATGACTTTGCAACTTCAGAGAAATATAAAGAAAAATTAGATTCTATTAGAAGAGAACAAAAAAGATTAATTAAAGATAAAACAGCAGTAAATTATTTTGATGGTTGGACAGTAGATGGAAGTAAAGCCAAAGGTAAAAAAATGACTGATAATAACATTAAACAAATTATTAGATCTTTTAATACAGAATGTGAAAATGTTATTGATAGAGTTAAGTTTAGTAATATAGATAGTATGAAAAAAAGAATAATTAAAGCTTTTCAGGATTTGAATAAAATAAATACTAGTAATAGAGTAGAGTTAACAGAGTATTTTTTACATTTAAAGCTTGAAGAATTAAATTTAGCTTATGAATATCAGGTGAAAAAGCAAGAGGAGAAAGAAGAATTAAAGCGTACTCGTGAAGAATTAAGAGAACAAGCAAGATTGCAGAAGGAATTAGACAGTGCTAAAAAGAATATTGATAAAGATTTAAAACACTTTAATAATGCATTAAACTCTTTAATGGGACAACTTGAAAATAAGGAAATTAGTGAAGAACAAAGACAAGCCCTTATTAATAAAAAATCTGAGTTAGAAGATAAAATTTCAGAGTTAGATAAGAATTTAAAAGATATAGATTATAGACAAAATAATCAAAAAGCAGGATATGTATACATAATTTCTAATATAGGAACTTTTGGAGAAAATATATATAAAATTGGTATGACTAGAAGATTAGACCCACAGGATAGAGTTGATGAATTAGGAGGAGCATCAGTACCATTTAATTTTGATGTACATGCTATGATATTTACAGAAGATGCTCCTAAGCTAGAAAATGCCTTACACAAAGCTTTTGAGAATAAAAAAGTTAATATGATTAATTCACGTAGAGAATTCTTTAATGTTACATTAGAAGAAATTGAAGATGTTGTTAAAAAGAGCTTTGATAAAACAGTAGAATTCAAAAAAATAGCTGAAGCAGAGCAATTTAGACAATCTTTAAAAATAAAAAATAAACTTTAAATAAAGAATTAAAATCAAAAACTAGAGCTAGTAGAAAAATTACTGGCTCTAGTTATAGATTAATGGTAAATTTTAATTAAATTGTACTATTGATTCTAGTCTTTCAATTCTTAAATGTGTTTTAGGATGAGAAGCTTTTAAATCTTCCATAAACCCTGTAATATAGTCTTCATTACATATTAAATCTAAAGCAACTGCTAAAGATTCCCCATAGCCTAATTGAGCTGAGTATTTATCTGCCTCATATTCATTTTCTCTTGAAGATTTAAGAGAAAACAAGTATAAAAGATTTAAAAGTTTTTCTATAACTCCAACAAATATAAACCTAAGAATTATTGGTATAGTATAATTTCCTCTTTTATGATCACTAAAGAAACTCCCAACAAAATAACAAATAAAAGTTGCTATCATAACATAAATATTAAAAAGTATATTGCCTGCTCTAGTTAATAATAAAAGAGTAGTGTCTTTATTTACTATATGAGCAAATTCATGTGCTAAAATTCCTTTTATCTGTTCATCACTTAAAGTTAATAGTCCTGTTGTTAGTATAATAGTATTTTTTCCAGCTGCAAAAGCATTAGGAATTTTATTATCTGTTATAAACAGCTTTATATCTTTAGAAACTTCAGGATTTTTTATAAGTACTCTTTTATAAACTTCATCAAAAATAGGATATAATCTAGCTTTATGTGATTCATTTGTAATTTTTTTAGCTTTTACTCTTATTCTTAAAAACCATTCTCCTAATGAAGTTAAGCTTGATATAAGTCCTAAATAATAAATTGAAAATATTGTAGGGATACTTAGTACTGTAATTATATCTGAATATTTTTGGCTAACCTTTGATATTCCAAAGCTAGTTATTAAATCTCCAAATATTATAGATGTTATAATTTTCCCTAGTAGCAACCAAACCACAATAAAATTTGCTAATAAGTAAATTATTAGTCCTCTGTTACTTTTTTTAGTTAATGCTTCCTTTAATTCATAAAATAATTTCATTTATATATCCTTTCTTTTTTATAATTATGAAGATAATATCTTAAATTTCCATAAATAGAATAATACCTTATATAAAATTTCAAATATTATTCTATTTTTAAAAATAATAAATCTTAGTATATAAAATTTAATAGTATTAATTTTTATTATTATAAGGAAGCAATTTTTTATAGTTAATATTTAAATTGTTAAATTTTTTTTAATGTTTTAAATAATATAAAGAATAATGATTAAGATTATAACATAAATAGCAAAAGTAAATAATTAATTTTTTTAATATT
>NZ_WHJC01000307.1 GCF_009295725.1 Clostridium tarantellae | reverse complement strand
CTCATATGAAATTTGAAACAGATAAAGAACTTAATAATTCAAATTTTTTTGTGAAAAACGTATCTGAATCCAATAATTTTAATAGTGAAATATATAGGGTTAATAGTATAAATGATGATGTAATTAAACCATTTAATTTAAATGTAAGTATTTTTCAAGCTCAACTTTTAAATGGAGCTAAAAAACTTGATAAATATAATTTTATTGGGGATATAGGAGGTCCTAATGATGGGGCTTTTATGATTAATGTAAATGTACCATATTCCTGCTTATATTTTTTAGCTATTAAATATATATGTACTAAGCCAAATTTAAAGTTTAAAGTTAGTATAAATAATATAACAAGGAATTTAATTTTTTCACCTAAATATTTAGCGCAAGTGAATACATCAGAAATTTTAATTTTTACCTTTCCAATAGTTTTGAATGCTAGAAGCAATATAATTAAATTTCATGGAGATGGTAGTAGTTTTGCACCTTACTTAGGAGATTTTACTTTAAGTTTACCACCTCTAGTTGATAGTTTTCATAAAGGAATATTAGAAGGAGATGCATCTATAGAACCTAATAAAAATTTTGTTAATGCCATAGGAGGACCAAGTGATGGAGCTGTAACGGTGACAGTAAAGGTTAATACTAAAGGAGTATATAATTTAACTTTTCAGTATGATGCATTAGATAAAATTCGACCTTTAAAGATAGATATTAATGGTATTGACAATGGTGAGGAGTATATATTACCCCTAACTAATGGAATAAATGCTAATACTATAAAAACCTTTAATGTTTTAGTAAATTTAAATGAGGGTATAAATACTCTTAGATTTCATGGTGATGGTATAAATTATGGACCTAGTTTAGGAAAATTTACAGTTAATTCTTCACAAAATACTTCTACAGCTTTATTTTCATCAGTGGCAAAAACTTATAATATTACAAGTGGAATAGTAGGAAATGGTGCAGTTATAGATAAAAAACTTAAGATTATTACAAATATTGGTGGAATTGCAGATGGATTTTGTATTATAACTATTCCTGTAGAAAGTTATGGAATATATTTAATGAAAATATATTATGTTAATAACAATAGACCGTTAAAAATAGATATTAATGGATTAGATACAGGTAAAATATATACAGTAAATGGAGAAAAAAGCGGTATATTTTCTGTTACTATACCATTAGTAGTTGGAATTAATACTTTAAGGTTCCATGGTGATAAAAAAAATCTATCACCAGATTTGGGAAGTTTTACTTTAGAGTTAATAAAAAATAATTTTACTAGTGATTTTAATGGAGATGTATTAAGTGGAGCGAAAATTTTATCAGAAGGAGTAATTACAGGTTTAGGGGGAGTAAGCGATGGAAAATATATGATGGATTATGATACAAAAAAATCTGGAAAATATATTTTAAATATAACTTTAGATACTTCTAAAGGTAATATTCTTTTAATAGATATTAATGGTGAAAATACAGGTTTTACTTATAATATACCAAAATCTAGTGAAGTAATTGTTTATACAATTATAATTTCATTACAGTATGGAGATAATACAATAGTTTTTCATGGTAATTATATTAATAAGGTACCTGATATTTTAAAGATAGAAATTAACTTAGCGTATGCTATTGAAGAATCTATTTATAAATTATCTGATGGAATTTTAGTTAGTGGTGCAACTTTAGACCCTGATAGTAATTTTATTGAAAAAATAGGTGGAATAAATAATGGAAATGTTACAGTACAAGTAAATGCTGATAAAGATGGAATGTATAATTTAAATGTTAAGTATATAGAAAATGAAGTTGATAATCTTTTAAAGATTGATGTTAATAATATTTCTATGGAAGGTATTTTAATATCTAATGATTTAGAAGATGGATTATCTTTTCAAAATTTTAATATAGATGTTCCTTTAAAAAAAGGAATTAATAGTATTAAATTTTATGGAAATGGAGTAGATAAAGTTTCTAAATTGGGGGATATTTCTATTAAAGAAGCTAGTATGAAAGAGTCAACAACTTTCACTAAAATTTATAAATGGGATAAAGCAATTATATCAGAAGATTTAAAGAAAGCTAGTTGGAATGATGAAGAAATTACTATTCTTGGAAATGGAGCAAGCTTTTTCAAATCTAATACTACTTATATTGTTAATATAGGTGGAGTTAATAGAGGTGGAGCAATTATAGATATAAATATTCCAAAATCAGATGATTATATTTTAACATTAAATTATTTATCACCAGAAATGGATAAAAAACTTTTAATAGATTTTAATTATGCTAATAATCCACAGGTAATTACTTTAGAAAAAAGTAATGTAACAGATAAAAAAGAATTAAAGACCCTTCAAATTAAAATTTCTTTAGCATTAGGTAAAAATACTATTATATTTTCTGGAGATGGATCTAATTTTGCTCCTTCTATAGGGGACTTTACCATATCAGAAGAGAATAAAAACAAAGAAGATTATAAAATAGTTTCTCAAGAATTAAAAAGAGGAGCTAAAGAAATACAAAATGGAGATTATATAACTGCTATAGGTGGAAAAAATAGAGGGTTTCTGCTTCTAACTATAAATGTAAAATTAGCAGGACAATATGATTTAGGAATTAAATATACTTCTCCTGAATTAAAAAGAAGTTTAAAAATAAAAATTAATGAAAAATTAGATAATAGTTATATGTTTCCTGAAACAGATAAAGAAAAAACTTTAACAGGTGCCTCATTTACCATTCCTTTAAATTTAATTGCAGGAAGTAATACTGTGGAGATTAAAGGCAATGGAAATATTCTTACACCTAATATAGGACAATTTACTTTAGCTTTAAGTTCTATTAATTCTATAATTGTTTATGATATTGCATCTGGAGTTCTAAAAAATGGAGCTAGGGTTAATAAAGAGAGGCAAGTATGTAATATTGGAGGACCAAGACTTGGAGAAGTATCCATAAAAGTAACTGTTCCATTTAAAGGACTATATGATTTAGATATTGAATATGATGCAGTTAGTGAGGAAGGATTTTTAGAACTTTTAGTTAATGATATTAGTGTTATTAGGAAAAGGCAATTTTTAAAGAGCTTAATTATATCTACATTGGATTTACCAAAGGCAAAATTCAAGGTGAATTTAGAGGAGGGAATTAATATTCTTAAATTTAGAGGGGAAAAGAATAGTTATGCTCCTAAATTAGGTTCTTTGAAATTAAGAGTAGCTGCTTTTGCTTATATTAGAAAATTGCCAGAAGGAAGTATTGATATTACTAAAGGACTCTTAGGAAATGGAGCAGGTATAGATTATGAAAAGGGTTTAGTAGTAAATTTAGGTGGTAGATTAAATGGATTTGTTACAATGACTGTAGAATCCTTTGGCACTGGAGATTATTCAATGATTTTACACTATAGAGCTAAAAATATGCAAGCACCACTTTTAATAGATATTAATGAAGAAGAAGATGGGAATATTTACATTCTAGATGAAACAGGAAATGAAATTGGTAATAAAGCATTTACTATTGCTTTAAAACATGGTAATAATACTATTAAATTTTATGGAGATAAAAATGATGATGCACCAGATTTAAGATCTTTTTTATTAACTCCATTATTTAAAGTACCTTCTCAAACTTTATTATAATATAGTTTAAATATAAGATTCTAATAAAAAAATTATTAATATTTTTATATGATATTAAATAATAGATTATTATAAATAAAAAACCTTCCTTTGTTAAAAAAATTATTAAAACATAGGAGGGTTTATTTTTTATTTTTAAATGTTAATTATTTTATAATAGATAGAATATTATAA
>NZ_WHJC01000306.1 GCF_009295725.1 Clostridium tarantellae | reverse complement strand
CATATATAAAATTAAAATCTATTGCTCTATCAATTTGTCTAACTAAATGATTTTTAGGCACAAGAGCTTCTAAACTGTTAAATTCAATTTTAAATCTATTATCAGTATTTTTTTTAGTCATCATATTTATCACCCAATATTATTTTATAAGAAAATGGAAAGGCTGTCGACTTTGTCGACAGCCTAAGTCATGTTTATATAAACATGACTTTATTAAATTTTCAATATAGATTAACCACCTAAAGTTATATCTTGTTCATTATACCATTCAATAGCTTTATTAAAATGTTCTTTTTTAAAATCAGGCCAAAAATCATCTATAATATAAAAATCTGAATATACACATTGAACTGGTAAAAAACCACTTAATCTTCTTCTTCCACCCCAACGAATTATTAAATCAATTCTAGAAATATCATTTGATTCTATATTGTTTAATATATTTTTCAAATTACAATCTGCTACCTTAAGTTTATTCAAATCCCATTCCCAAGCATAATTTATAAGAAAATTTACTTTTATTCCTCCTTTTCCAAAAATATTTCTTTTAGTATATTTAATCAATTCTTTTGGAAAAGATTTTGAAGAAATATTACCTAAAACTAAAATTTCTGAATCTTCTTTTGATATTAATTCTACTGACCTTATACAAGCATCTATAAATGCTTTTTTTTGAATAGAAGGTCTTTTAGTATTATCAGTAGTAAATCCGTAAAATGTTATTTCTTTTATCCCTAAATCTTTACAAAGTTTGAAAACATGTAATCCAGGGTTAATTCCATAATTATAACCTTCATTTTTCTTTAATCCTTGAGTAATAGCCCATCGTCTATTTCCATCTGGAATAATTCCAATATGATTAGGTATCCTCATAAATTCACCTCATTTATTATGTAGTTAAAAAATATATAATATATGATTTTAAATGTTATATAAAAATTAATTTTGATGTTATTATTATAACCAAATAATAACAAAAATATAATTTTTATAAAGTTAATATATTGAAATTAAATAATAAATAATTATTGAAAAAATAAATAATAATAGTTATTATTTATATATAAGAATTATAGAAACGAGGAAACTAATGAATATAATTGGTATTAGAACTATTAAAAGTGCATTAGGAGCTACTATTGCAATAACCATTGCTCAGTTTTTGGGACTTAAATATGCAGTAGCATCAGGAATTATAACAATTTTAAGTGTACAAAGTACAAAAAGACAATCTATAGAAATGGCCATGAAAAGATTAATATCTACAATTATAGCTTTGTTTATATCTAGTATATTATTTGTTTTTATAGGATTTAATGAATATGTTTTTGGATTATATTTACTTATATTTATTCCTGTTACAGCTAATTTAAAAATTACAGAGGGAATAGTTGTAAGTTCAGTATTAGTAACACATTTACTAGTTGAAAAATCAGTTGATTTTTTTTGGATAAAAAATGAAATAGCTTTATTTCTAATTGGAGCTGGAACAGCTTTAATATTTAATTTATATATGCCAAGTATTGTTTCAAAATTAGAGGAAGATAAAGAGTATATAGAAAATAAAATGAAGGATATATTATTAGATATGTCTTATACATTAAAATTACATTGTGTATCTATTAATGAACAAAGATTATTTGAAGAAATAGAAATTAGATTAAGCCAAGCAAGAAATAGGGCTTATAAAAATTTTAATAATTATTTATTTTCAGATGTAAAATATTATATACATTATATTGAAATGAGAAATATTCAATTTGAAATTATAAAATATATGAGAGAACATTGTAAAAATTTCATAAGTATATATAAACAGACTGAATTAGTTGCAAATTTTACAGAAAAAGTAGCAATGGCTATAGGAGAACCAATTTCATCGGAAGAATTACTAGAAGAACTAGAAAGTTTAAAATATAAGTTTAAAAGACAATCATTACCTAAAACAAGAGATGAGTTTGAATATAGAGCTAAATTATTTCAATATATAATGGATCTACAACGTTTTTTAGAAATAAGAAAAGATTATGTTTTAAAATTAAAGGAGTAATTAGTATGAAATTTTTAGAATTAGTTAATAATAGACAAAGTGTTAGGACTTATATAAATAAAGATGTAGAAAAAGAAAAAATAATTAAATGTATAGAAGCTGCAAGGTTAGCACCATCGGCATGCAATGCTCAACCATGGAAATTTATAATAGTTAATGAAAAGAATACGTTATTAAAAATACGAAATATGATTTATGATCCTATTATAGGAATAAATAAATTTGCTTTAGAATGTAAATGTTTTATAATTATAGTAAAAGAAAAAAGAAATTTAACATCAAAAATTGGAGAAATAGTAAAGAAAAAGGATTATAGTTCTATAGATATTGGCATTGCTTGTGAGCATATTTGTTTACAAGCATGTGAATTAGGATTAGGAACTTGCATTATAGGGTGGTTTAAAGAAAATAAAATAAAAGAAATTTTAAATATTCCTAAAAATAAAGAAATTTCATTAATAATTTCTTTAGGGTATGATGAAATGAATATTAAAAGAAAAAAGGTAAGAAAAGATTTAAATAGTATAGTAACATTTAATTCTTATGAATAAATTTGAGAGTATATAGTAGACTGTATAAAGTTAAATATGAATATAATTAAAAATCTGTAAATTAATTTATTGTTTATTAAAATTATTTACAGATTTTTAATAAAATTTTAAATTTAATATTGTAAAATTTCTTTTTCTAAAGTATCCATCAAGACTTTTACCGGTACAATCTCCTTTATTTTACTAGCGTTTTCACCACAAAATATTAAACCTTCATTTAAATTTCCTTTTACAGCATTAATAAGTGCAGCGCTAATACAATATGGAGTTTCTTTAGGATTACAGGGAATTAAACAATTATAACATTTGTCTACTTTTTTAGAAATATTAGATTCTGTGTTTTTTACAAAGTTATTATGTATTGCTCTTCCAGGCATGCCAACAGGACTTTTAACTATTGATATATCATTAGTTTTACAACTTAAATATGCTTTTTTAAAATTTTCATGTGCATCACATTCATTAGTAGCTACAAATCTTGTAGCCATTTGCACTCCACTAGCACCTATTTCTAAATATTTGGCAATATCATTTCCATCAAAAATTCCACCAGCTACAACTACGGGAATTTTCTTATTGTGTTTTTCTTCCATATTTTTAACTTCCATAATTATATCTTTAATGGTTTGATTAAAATTTTTTGTTTCTATTTGCAATTTATCTTTTTGAAACCCTAAATGTCCTCCAGCAAGGGGACCTTCTACAACTATCATATCAGGAGCTATATTATAATTTCTATCCCAAAGTTTCATAATAACTCTAGCACCTTTAAGTGAAGAAACTATTGGGGCTATTTTAATAGAACTATCTTTAGTAAGTTTAGGTAATGAACTTGGAAGTCCTGCTCCAGAGATTATCAAATCTGCTCCAGCTTCTATTGTTGCTTTTACATATTCAGCATAATTATTCATAGCTACCATTAGATTTACTCCTATTATTCCATTACCAGCTTTCTCCTTTGCTTTTTTTATATGTTTTTTTAGAGCACGTAAATTTGCTTCAACACAATTTGTTTCAAAATCTTTTTCTAAATAACCAGGTTGAGCTCCGGAAATAATACCAATTCCTCCACATTTAGCAACAGCTCCTGCTAGTCTAGACAAAGAAACACCTATACCCATGCCTCCTTGTATAATTGGCAATCTAGCAACTAAGTTTCCAATAATAAGTGGCTTTATATTCATGTATAATTACATCCTTTCCTTTAAAAAACTTTCAAAATAAAATAT
>NZ_WHJC01000305.1 GCF_009295725.1 Clostridium tarantellae | reverse complement strand
TTAACAATAACAGGGTTGAATCCTTTTTTCTATACTTTTTCACCTAATAGGTGAATTTTTTTTTGTAGAAAAGCATTATTTTAAGCCATATCTATTATGATTTTTATTTTTTCATGAATAATTAGGGATGATAATTCCAAATAAGCTTATAAAAAAATTTCCTAAGTAAGATATTTTTTTATGTCTATCAAAAAATTTTTTTGCTTTGTTCATACTTAGAACCTCCTTTAATTTTTTATTAATAGTTTTTCAATTAAAAAATATATTGGAATTGTTATAAATAAAATAATTGGTAAAAATATATTTACAAAACCTAAAATAATTGTAAAGGAAAAAATGAAAATCATATAACATTGTTGATATAAAATTATTTTATTTTTAATCTTTTCTGGAACAACAAATTCTTTTTTAGTTAATTGTTGTTTATAAATATAACCTAATGGTGTTTTTTTAAAAAACTTATTTGTGTAAAAATCTTGAAAAAAAATATTCATTATGTTTTTTTTATTTACTATCTTTTTCATGTGCAA
The DNA here is from genome assembly GCF_009295725.1 of Clostridium tarantellae. Lineage (GTDB taxonomy): Bacteria > Bacillota > Clostridia > Clostridiales > Clostridiaceae > Sarcina > Sarcina tarantellae. The sequence goes on along the minus strand of NZ_WHJC01000305.1, from coordinate 3,318 downwards.
TCTCCTTTTAAAAAACTATAATTAAATTATTGCAATTAACATTAGATTAAAAGTTTCTGTAAAGTTACATTTGATTGTGCTATGCAAAAAAGTACTACTAAAAATTACTTTAGTAGTACTTTTTGTTTTTCAAGGTATACCATAAGTAACACTTAGTATTACTTATAATTACTTGTTAAAAATCTCTTTAAATTTATATAAAAAACATATGTAAACATAAATCTAAGCACTTTTAAAACATAAAATTATTAGATTTAATATAGTTCAAAAATGTTAATAAACTTATAAAAAAATCAGAAATTATATATGTGGTATGTTCTTAATTTGATGTGGTATTAACTTTAAAGTCTAATTTAATGCATTTAAAAATAATTAAATTATTTTTAAATGCATTAAAACTCTTTTAGAGCAGATTTGTATTAATTTAATGATAATATATGTTTGTCGCACAAAAATAAATCTCAGAGCGTTATAGGTGCATTAAAACGTAATAATATAAAAGAGGACAGGATGATTTTTTTAAGATAAATTATTATGTCCTCTTTTATATTATTACGTTAGATATATTTATTTAAAATTTTTTTCTAATTTTAATAACCTTTGTTTTTCAATTCTATTGTCAACTGCTTTCCTAGCAGTTGTATAACCTACATGTTCTTCTTCATCAAGTGTAAAAATATTTGGAAAGTTCTCTTTTATATAAAATCCATTCATCATTTCTAATAAAACTTGTACATTTCTGTCTGTATGATTATTAGATTTTTTTAGTGTTAACATATTTTCTTTTATATTTTTAGAAACTCTATCTCCAATAAGATCTATCATAGTTTCCATATTTAAATTTAGATTTTTTTCATGTTCTTTTATTATAAATTCTAATGCCTGACTTCTATTGGTATAGTTATTTTTCTTTTTTATTTTATCTACATAATCTATTAATGTTTTATCTATTCTAAAGTGTATTCTTTCTTTATCCATTTAAATAACCTCACTTCCAAAATTAAAAACTTTAAATATGTTAATTTTATTATACATCTTTCTTTTACTAAAACATCTAATGATTTAATTAATTTAATAGAGGTTATGTTATACCATTTTTTTATTAATAGTAATTTTCAAAATTAAAATAAATACAACCACAACATTTTAAACTGTAGTAGTATTTATAAGTATTTAATGTATTTAACTGTATTTAATGTATTTAGGCATACTTCAAATACGCATGAATGCTAAGTTTTTAAAGTTTTATTATGACAAATCCGTTTTTTATTATGACAAATCCGTTTTTTATTATGACAAATCCGTTTTTTATTATGACAAATCCGTTTTTTATTATGACAAATCCGTTTTTTATTATGACAACATTGACTTTATGACATAATAATATTAACATATAATTACAGTAAAAATAATAAAAAAGGGAATAGTGTAAATATGGATAAAGAAATTTTATTTAAATCTAATGATATAATAATGGCTAATTCTAATATTGTATTAAAAAGTAATGAATATAAATTATTTAATAAAATCATGTATAGTTGTCAAAAAATTAATAATAAGAAAGAGCGTTTAGCGATAATAACATTTGATGAAATAAAAGATATTTTTCAACATAGTAATGAATGTTCAGTAAAAAATATAGAAACTTTATTAGAAAATTGGCGTACAGTATCAATTAAATATAATACGCCTAAATATTCTAGTGGAACTGGTTTATTAAATAACTGGGAAAGAGATAAAAGTAATGATGAATTTTATTTGTATATAAAAGATGATTTTTATAAAATCTTAATGAACTATAAAGAATTTGGTTATTCACCTATAGATGTTAAAATGGTAAGACAAGCTAAGGGATATTATACTCAACGTCTATATGAACTTTTAAGAATGTGGAGTGGGAGTAAAAAAGAGGTTACATATACAATCGATGAATTAAAAGAATTTTTCAAAGTGGAAAATAAATATAAATTATATGCTGATTTTAAGAATAGAATTTTACAACCTTCTATTAAGGAGATAGAAAAAAAATTAAATATGAATATTTCTTTTATAGAAAATAAAAAAGGAAAAAAAACTATTTCTATAACTTTCTTTGTAATAGATCATGAACCACGACATTATAATTTTAAAAATATAAATAACGATGGAAATAAACTTTTAAAAGAACAAGTAGTTATAGAAGATACAGCTAAAGAAGTGACAACAAATGCTCCAGTTGTAGATGTTGAAAAAATAGTATCATCTGCAATCATGAAAGCTATAAAGGAATTACAAATAAATAAAATAAAAATATCAGCTAAAACTCTAGAAAGAAATTTAAATACTTATGGTGAAGATATATTTAATAGAGCTATTAATATTCTTATAGGTAAAAAAGAAGAAGGAGAAAAAATTACTGCTCCTGTAAAATTTCTTAATGGTATATTAGAAAATTTAAAAACAAAATCTGAAATAGCAGCAACAAAAGCTGAAAATGAAAATACTAAAACATTAAATTTTACTAATTACTCTCAACGAGAATATGATTATGATTCATTAGAAAAACAGTTACTCGGTTGGGAGAAATAATTAAAAGTAATAGACTTGATCTAATAAAAATAGATTAAGTCTATTACTTTTTTTAAGCAAAAATAAATTTGAAAAATCATTTATCTTATTAAATAATTAATCAATAAAAAAGTAAAACTAAATACTATAAAAAGTATTTAAGAAAGAGAAAAAAATTAAAATTAATAAAAAGAATTTTATCTAAAAAAATAAAAAAACATAACTAACTGTAAAATTTAATAAACATATTTTTAAATAAAATGTAGAACGTATAATTTAAAAATATATAATTTTTATTAATACTTTTTTGGAACCATTAATAAATTTTTAAGAATTTTTTAGATTGAAAATAAGAAAAAAATGAATTATTCCCTCACCCAATAATGGATTATAAAATAATTTTTAGGATAAAAAAATAGATAATCTTTTTATTGGGGTAGAGCATAAGGGGAAATTGTCCCCACACAAGGTGGAGACCTAGGCAGTGCCTAGGATTTCCATGGGTACATGAAAGTATGAAAAAACACACAACTGACCCACGCTTGACACACAAAAAACACACGAAAAACCCACGTTTGACCCACAAAATTACAAGTTTTATATTCTAAAAATAAGAGGAATTTAAACAAAAAACAAATAAAAACTGTATAGTTTTTGTTTAAAATAATATAAAAATAAAATAATTTTTAAGCTAAAAAAAGAAAAAGTTTAATGAAAAAATATTACTCTAATATATAATTTTAAAATCAAATTTAATAGGAATTAATGTTA
>NZ_WHJC01000304.1 GCF_009295725.1 Clostridium tarantellae | reverse complement strand
TCTTATAGCTTAATAATATATAACCCTTAACTTAATAAATTGGCATTTATATTAAACCATCATTTTTATATTTTTCTATTGTTCTAATTACATAGCTTAATGTACAAAAATCTTTATCTGAATCTATCTTAAATCTATTTAATCCTTTTATTAAAATACTTTCACTAAAGTTTTCTAATAAGATCATTAACATTAAAGTATTGATTTCTCCGTCCTTTGTATCTAAAACCCTAGCTGCTTTTATATACTTATTTTCCATAGCTACTTTAACTGCATTTTTAAGTTCTTCACTCATTTCTATTTGTGGCATCTCTTCAAAAACTCTAATATCAGATTCATCACCTTTTAGGTTCTTTGCTTTACTTATATCTGTATTTAAAAATATAACATTTTTAAATTCTGCATCTTTAAAATCAGTACCTTCTAAATTTACTCCTTCAAAGATTGCATTTTCAAATTTAGCATATTTAAACTTACTCTTTTTTAAATTAGCCCCAATAAATTCTGTACTTTTAAATGTACACCCATAAAAATCACAAGATTTTAAATGCGCTCCTCTAAAACTTACAAAATTAAAATTAGAACCCGTAAAATTGCAATTATAACAATTGCTTCTTTTTAAATTACTATACATAAAATTTTTATTTTGCTTATCTGCGTTATTGTATTTGAAAATATCCTTAGTATTATTTTTAGCCATTTTTACGTTCCTCCAAACAAAGCATTTCTAAATTTAAAGCAAGTATTAACTTTAATTATTTTGTTATTACCATTTTAGCTTCATACACTTCTTTTAATACTATATATGTGTGAATTTAAAGTCAACATATTTTTATTATTAATATGTTTTTCATACATCTCAGATTAATAATAAAATTATGCCAATAATTAAATTAATTAACTTTCCAAAGAATATTCAATTATTTTATCTAATAAATGGCTAAAGTTTATACCTTTTGCCATAGCACTTTTAGGAATAAGACTAGTTGCAGTCATACCTGGCAAAGTATTAACTTCTAATAAATATGGAACATTTTCACTTACTATCATGTCCACTCTACAATAGCTTTTGCACTCTAATACACTCCAAAGCTTTTTTGAAATCTCAGTTACTTTATTTTGTAAGCTTTCTTCTAGCATAACCACCTCTTCACTAGCTCCATCAGGTTCATACTTAGATAAATAATCAAAGAACTCACCATTTTTAGCTTTAATAGTAACAGTTGGAAATACCACTCCATTTAACACAAAGGAAGTTATCTCTTCACCCTTAATATACTTTTCAATAATAATTTCATTATCATACTTAAGACCCTCTTTTACAGCATGCTCAACTTCATACTTATTTTTAACAAAAAATGTTGCCACACTAGAACCACCATTGTTAGGTTTTATAAAAACAGGATATCCAAGATCCTCAATTTTACTATAGTCTATATCATTAATATTTTTAACTGCAATCCATGGAGCAGTAACTATTCCTACACTTTTGCTAAGTCTTTTAGTAAGACTTTTGTTCATACAAATAGCACTAGTTAATACCCCACACCTACTATAAGGAATATCTACTGTCTCAAGTACTGCTTGTATTTTTCCATCTTCTCCAAACTTACCATGTAAAGCTAAAAATGCAAAATCTATATTTCTTACCTTTTCCATAACCTCGCTTTTTGAATTTATTATTATAGGTATTATTTCTTCATACTTTTCTCTATTTAAATTTTTAATAACCTCTTCTCCTGATTTTAAAGATATCTCCCTTTCTGAAGAAATACCTCCCATTATCACACCAATTCTCATAATCTTCACACCTCTTTAATTTATTTTCATATACTTTTTCTACTTTAAGATAAACCACTAACTCCTAATAACTTTTATAAACTTTTCACTCATCCCCTTCATAACTTATAACCTGGTTTATCTGTATATATTGCATTATATGAAAACAAGGTAAAATAAGAAAGAACCACCTCCTAAATAGTTTTTAGGATTAGTGGTTCTTCTTTTCATCTATAATTTTTAAACTCTTCGTTAAAGCATCTTCACAATAATCTATTTTAACATCTGGCTCTAATACTCTTTCATTATTTTTATCTTTATTTGGTCTTAAAAATTGCTTAAAAGAAACTTGCCCTTCCAAATTAGAATTTTTTAATTGAAATACTAGTACATCTCCAAAACTTGAAGGCATATTTCTACTTCCTTGACCAACAATAGTTCCTAAATTTCCATCTTTTACACAAGTAACTAACCACTGTGCTGAGCTAAAAGTATTTTCATCACAAAGTACATATAAATTTATATCTTCATTTTTAACCACTTTATTAGTTGGCTCATAGGATATAGAGCCACTTTTTCTCAAAAAACCATATCTTTCACTAGCTAGTGATGAAAATCTTATGGTTGCTCCAAAATTACCAGGTACCATATTTAAAGATTCTAATAACTTTGTAGATGCTTCTGAATTTCCCCCTGGATTTCCTCTAACATCTATTATTACATTATCAATACTATTATCTACAGCTTTTTTTGTATCTTCTATAACTTTATCTAGTTCTTTCCCAAGAGTGCAACTACCTAATCTAATAAACAAAATATCTTCACTTAATTGCTTACTCCATATACCTAAATCAACATATTTATTTTTTTCCCATTTTATTAAATTAGCTGAAAATTTTTCTTCTTTATCTCCATTAGAAACAGTTACTATTAATTCATTTGAACAATCTATTCCAGCTAATGTTAAAATTTGCTCATATCTAGAGTACTTAGAATTATTTACATCTTTAGCCACATAATTTTCTGATGGAAACAATTCTTCAATTAAATTTATAATATTTTCAACAGGAATTTCATTAATTCTTATAACTTTATAATTAGATACACTATAATCTGAGTTAGTTAAAAATAACCCTCCATTTAAGTATCTCCAATTAATATCTAAAAAGTTTTCTTCATTCCAATAAACTATAGTATGTCCATCTTCTATAGAAGATAAATACTTACTAATATAAATTTGAAATTCTTGTACATTCATTGAATCTGTTGTTTCTTTCAAAAAATTTTCTTTAGCTTTTTTATAATTTTCTACTTCTTCATTTAAAAATATAGGATGAGTGTTTTCTACAATTTCGATAATTTTATCTCTATCTTCTTCTATTTCTTCAAAGGTTAATTCTTTTTGTAGTACTACTCTTCCTTTAGGAGTATATGGTTTAGGCTTGTATATTGTCATTGGTGAATTATTGTATAAATATAAAAAAACCAACCCAAATACTACTAATATTGCAAAAACAACCCAGCACACTAATTCAATTAACTCTTTCTTATTCACACTTTTCCCCTTTATTAATAATAAAATTAAATAAAATAGTTCTAATAATTATTATATCATTTTTGTAATTATTTTCCATATAATTTTATAATAAAAGAAAAAAATTATCATGTTAAAGGCTGTTTTATTTAATCCACATACCTTTTAACTTGATAATTTTTTTCCTAAACTTCTTTTGAATTTTCCGCACTTATTTAAACCAAACTCCTAGTACTAGGTTCCTCTTAACTCTTAAACTCTTAAAACTCTTAAATTACACTTATAGAACAGATGTAATCATTTCAAATAATATAAACCATTTAAATTTATCAAAAGAAGCTTATAACTATTTATCCACTTCTAAATTCTAAGGAACCAAATAAACTCCCCTATAAGATTATCTTTAAAATACCACCTCACAAACATTTTAAAAATAATCCTAAGTTATTTGAATTAATTCGTTGAACATGTTCATGTTAATAATACCAATCTACTTATTGTATGTCAAATTAAATGTATATGTATATTATTAAATTCTTATTATATATAC
>NZ_WHJC01000303.1 GCF_009295725.1 Clostridium tarantellae | reverse complement strand
ATCATATAGGGACATATTAATGTTACTGCTATAAAAACTCCTACCATATATCTTTCTTCTTTAAATATTTCCATTAATAAAGTTTTAGGTAAGTATATCATAGCTATTATTAATAATATTAAAGAAATTCCTCCTAATAGCACATTAGCTTTTCCTACTTCTTTTTTCTTAGATGCTTTTATAACCTCTATTATAGATGCTTTTCTTATATAAAATATATTAAAAATAAAGTTTCCTATAAATATTAAAGAAAATACTCCTATGCTAAGCAAATAAGTTTTGTAATTTAATTTAAAAGGAATTGAAGTAGATGCTATTATTTTATTTAATATCATGTAAAACAGTTTTCCAAATACTGTTCCAGTTAAAACTCCTGTTAATAAAGATGCTAACATTATACCTAAGTTTTCTATAAATATTAATTTAGTTAAATCCTTTGTGGTCATTCCTAAAGTTAAGTACATTCCAAATTCTTTACCACGATTCTTTAAAAATGCCATATTTGTATAGGTTATAAAGACTATAGAAAAAATTATAAGTCCCATTAAGGAAATATTTACAGTTTCATATATAGAAGTTTTTCCTATACTATCTAATACAGCTTCATTAAACATTAAGCTACCATACATAAATAATAATGCTATAATTAAGGAATTTATAAAATAGAAAGATATATATTTATTAAAATTATGAATAAAATTTTTTTTAATTATGGAAGAAAAATTCATTAGTTTTCTCCTCCCATAATACTTTGAACTTCTAGTATTTTATCAAAGAACTGTGTTCTATTTCCATTTGATGTAATTTCCATTTTAATCTTTCCATCCTTAATAAAGATAATTCTTTTACAGAAGGAGGCAGCAAAGGGATCATGAGTTACCATTAAAACTGTACTATTTATATCCTTATTCATTTTACTTATGGTTTCCATTATGCTATTGGCAGATTTTGAGTCTAAATTCCCTGTAGGTTCATCTGCAAATATTATAGCAGGATCATTTATTAAAGCCCTTGCAGCAGCTACTCTTTGCTTTTGTCCCCCAGAAATATGGTAAGGATATTTTTTACTTAAATTTCCTATATTAAAAAATTCCATAAGTTCATTAACTTTTTTCTTAATTTCTTTTGGATTTTTTTTATCTAAAATAAGTGGTAATGATATGTTTTCTTCTAAAGTTAAGCTATCTAAAAGATTAAAATCTTGAAATATATATCCAATATTTTTTCTTCTAAATAAGGCTAATTCATCTTTTTTTAGTTTACTAATATCATTATCCTTTATAATAACTTTTCCTGAAGTGCTTTTATCTACCCCTGAAAGAATATTAAGCAAAGTAGTTTTACCACTACCAGACGGGCCCATTATACCTACAAATTCTCCTTCCTTTACTTCTAAATTTATTCCCTCTAATGCAGTTACTTCCTTTGCTCCTTTATAAGAACTATAAATTTTAATTAAATTATTTACCTTTAAAATCTCCATATATTTAACCCCTCTTATATAAATAGATTATTCCGCTTTTTTCTAAGCATCTTATGATATTATTATAAAAGGGAATCCAAAATTCTCTAATGGATTCCCCTTACAAAACCTTACATTTTTGAAAGGTTAGTTAATTTATAAAATAAAATTTTCCTTTTTAAATACTATATACACTATAGTACCCTTACCAAGTTGTGAATTTATTTTAATAGTATGTCCTAACTTTTCTCCTATAAGCTTTACCATATAAAGACCTATACCTGTGGCTGTTCTTTCTTTTCTACCATTATTACCTGTAAAAAATGGATCATATATTCTTGGTAAGTCTTCTTTAGCTATTCCTACACCTTCATCTTTAATTGATAATTCAATGGTATTTTCTTTAGAGATAGCTTCAATTTCTACTTTTTTACCTTTTTTATTTTCAGAGTATTTAATGGAATTAGATATTATTTGCTCTATCATGTATGAACACCATTTTTTATCCGTATAAACCTGTATATTTTCATCTATTTTTATTTTAGGAAATACTCCTTTATATATAAAGTCTCTTTTTTTTATATTTATTACATTAGTTATTAATTCTTTTAGGTTACAAGTAATAGTTATGTAATCCCTTGAAAAATTATCTAATCTTAATACATTTAAACATTCTTCTAAATTCTTTTTTACAGTGGTGTTTTCTTCTTTTATGTCTTCAATACAGTTATCTTCACCATTTTTTAAAATACTTTTTTCACAGGCTAAATCTATTACAGTTAAGGATGTTTTCATATTATGAATCCATTGAGAAAATAAAGCATCTCTATCACTTATATGTCCATTAAGAGAGTGTATTTTATAAAGATACTCTTTATGCATACTTGAAATAGTATTAAATATTTCTTCTTCATTAAAATTAATATAAGGATTACTATAATCAGGGCTTCTTTTACTATCCTCTAATTTTTTTAAAAATTCTTTGTATTTAAATATTTCAATAATAAAATATATTAATATTACAAAAATACTTAAGCATAAAGGATATAATATTTCACTATTTTCAAATAATAAATAATAAAACAATATTATAACTAAAGTATTTATAATAAGTGCTAATAAATCTCTTCCTTTAACTTTAATAACTTTAATTATTAATTCCATTAAACACATAACCTACCCCTCTTTTAGTAGTAATAGCATTATTAATACCTAAATCACTTAGTTTCTTTTTAACCCTAGTCATATTAACTGTTAAAGTATTATCATCTACAAATAATGTGTCATCCCAAATAGCTTCTAGAATTTCCTCTCTAGTAATAACCTTTCCTATATTATTTAAAAGTAGGTTTAATATTCTATGTTCATTCTTTGTAAGATCTATAATTTTACCTTCATATTTTAATTTCATACTATCATTAAGTAAAAATAAATTATTTTCCTTTAAACCTTTAGAGATATTACTTTCTTTAGTAATATCTTTATATTCATTTACTCTTCTTAATAAAGCATTTATTTTAGCAAGTAATACTCCTATGGCAAAGGGTTTTGTAACATAGTCATCTGCTCCAAGTTCCATGCCTCTTATTTGTTCACCTTCATCACTTCTAGCGGAAAGTATTATCACGGGAGTTTTGTATTTTTTTCTAATTAACCTTAAAAAATAAAATCCATCAAATTTAGGTAAATTAATATCTAATATTATTAAATTTGCATTTATTTTTTCCACAGTTTCCATTACCTTATTAAAATCATTTATTGTAGTAACTTTAAAATCATAAGCTTCTAAATATTCACTAATATATTGCTTTAACTTTAAATCATCTTCTTTAAACAATATTTTCATTTTATTACTCCTTTGGATAAATATTAAAAGTAAATTATACTATATTTTTAATACTGTTGCTATATTATCAAAATTTGTACCTATAACCTTTAATTCAAATGAAAATGATAGTATAAATTATGTAGATTGTGCTATAGCTAAAATTCTTCCTTCTATAAAAACTAGCTTTCATATTTATGAAATTGGATTAGTTACAATTATACTTTAAATATTTATATTTAAATAAGAAATTAAAGAATATGAGCTTTTATATACACTAATGTATTTTTATGTTAATATAATCTATATACAAAAGAAAATTTTTAAAGTAGGGATTTAGAATGAATATTTTAAAGTTATTGAATAAAATAAGTATAGTAATAAGTTATATATTAACAATTATATCTATAATAACCTTAATAATAGGATTAACTGGCTTTATAGAAACACTAGAAACTATACCTTCAAGTTTAGCTGTTAAAAATGGAATAGGTATTACTTTTACATTTATATATTTTATTATTGGTTTTATAAATTTAATAGTGTTTCTCATTTATATTTTTACTAAACATTTATTAAATGAAAGAAAAATTCATAAT
>NZ_WHJC01000302.1 GCF_009295725.1 Clostridium tarantellae | reverse complement strand
GTATAGTATATATTTCATATATTTATAATAAAATTTTTAAGTTTAAATTAAATCAATGAAACAATATAGGAATATTTAAAGATAAGTATTAAATGATATTTTATTATTTAATCAGAATTATTAAATAAAATAAAAAGCTCTCAGTTTTATCACAGAGAGCTTTTTATAAATATTTTTTAAAATTAATGGTGAGAAATAGCTTCTTTATGATTTATTACTTTATTACTACTTTCAATTTTTTCTTTATCTTTACTTAACACAAGAATCCCTACACCAGTAAAGATAAGAACACAAGCTAAAATTTTTAATGCAGTAAACTCTTCTCCTAAAAGTATAGCGCCACATACTACTCCTGTAATAGGTTCAAAGGTACTTAAAATAGCAGCAGTAGAAGCACCTATATGTTTAATACCCACTTGTAAAAGAGAGACTGCAACTAAAGAACAAAGAATTGATATTATAAAAGTAAGTATCCACGATTGAGTTGTAAGAGTAGAGATAGTAAGTTCTTTAGTAGTTAATCCATATATTCCTATTACAAAAGCAACAACTACTGCAACATAAAATGATGTTTTAAATGGATTTAAATTTTTAAGTCCACTTTTATCCATAAAGATTATATAAAATGCATAAGTTATACCTGAAAGTATAGCAAAGGTTATTCCTAAAGGCGTATTAGCAGAATTAGAGCCTACATCAATACCAAAGAAACAACATATTCCTAAGGTTGCAATTATCAGAGCTAAAAGTTTTTTCATACTAAGGTGTTCTTTAAAGAAAAGTACGCAACCAATAGTTACGAATATAGGATAAACAAAATGAATAGTTGTAGCAATTCCAACATCTACATAAGCAAAAGATGTATTGAGAATTAAAGTAGTAACAGCAGTTCCTATAAGACCCAAAATAAAAAGATTAAACGCTTCTTTTTTAGTTATTTTAAAAGAAATTTTTTTAACTTTTAAAACAACAAATAAAACTGGAAGACACATAAAGCTCCTTAAAAAGGTTAAAGTAACAGGATTACTTCCACCAGCACCATAAGTTAATGGTGATAAAGTAAATGAAAAACCAAATATAATTGCTGATAAAATAGTAAGGGTTATACCTTTAGTTTTATTCATAGTAATATCCTCCTTTCTTTACATATAAATATACACTTAATTTGAAATGATAAATTTATATATAAAGCCAATTTTAATACGGTAACTTTGTTAATAATATATTTTAAGAAATGTTCTAATACTAATATAGCTTTTAAAATATGTTAAGTAATGAAGAAGATTTTTTAATTTTACTTTTATAAATAGGTTAATATTTAGAAGCAATAATTAAATCAATCTAGAATCAATACTTAACACAATATCATTTTAAAATATTAAAATACTTCATTAACGATTTCTACTAATTTATCTAAAACACTATTAACAATAATTTCTCCTTTAGCAGCACTTGAAGTTTTGGCAGTAGCTAAAACTCCACTTTCAGGTACTATTGATTTATCAATTGGGTACTTGTGATAAGAGCAAGGTTCAACTTTTAAATCAAGTATTTTATCTTCTTGTACTAATGTAGGTGCAAAATACATCATAAGAGAAGTTTCAGTTACAGCTGCATGTTCTAATGCCCAACCAGGGAATGGTATTTCAGTAAAGACTTTATCTATTACATCTTCGGGCATTGGATCCCACCAATTAGTTTCAACGATTGTAACTTTATCACCATATGTATTAGATACTAAATCTATAGCTTCTAATATAAAAGCTTCATTTTCAAAGTGAGCATTAAGTACTAATATTTTTTTTACTCCATCCTTAATAAGTTCAGTTAGAATATCTGAAACAAGTTTAATAACTGTTTCACCATTTAAATCTATAGTTCCAGGAAATAATGGGCCACCACCACTTAATGGTTGAGACTTATAACCATAAGAAAGAGCTGGAGCTACAAGACCATTAATTTTTTCGGCTAATCTAGTTGAAAAACCATTAGCTATTACCGTATCTACTGAAAGTGGTAAATGAGGTCCATGTTGTTCAGTAGAGCCAATTGGTAAAATAACTACTGAGTCTTCCTTTCTTTTATTAAATTCCATCCAAGTAATATTTTCCATTAATACATTCATTTTTATATCTCCTTTTATTTATAATATACTAGCTCAAAAATACTAACCATATACAAATATGGTACAAGCTGTTTCATAATATTAATAATACACCAATGTTAAATTGTATTCATCGTACAAATAGTAAAAAATTAGTATAGTATTTTTGTACTATTTAAACACAAATACATCAACAGAATATTGTACTCTATGAACAATGACTTGGAAAATTCTATATGATATGATTTTTTTATGAAAATATTATGGTAATATATCCATATTTTTTATTATATATTTTGGTGAATTTAGTAAAAGAAGAGGAGAAAATAATATGAAAAAAACACTTTTTAAAAATGCAAGATTAAAAGGTAATAATGAATTGATTGATATTTTTGTGGAGAATGGTATTTTTAAGGAGATAGGAAAGGATCTTAAAGATAAATATAATCATAAAGATATAGAAATTATTGATATAGAAGGAAAATTAACTTTACCTCCGTATGTTGAGCCTCACATACATTTAGATTATGTATTTACTGCACATAATCCTGGAGCAAGTAATTCAACAGGAACCTTATTTGAAGGAATTCAACGTTGGTCAGAAACAAAAGGAAATTTAAATAAAGAAGAGGTTAAAGAGAGAGCAAGAAAAGCCATAAAGAAGGAAGTATTAAGTGGAATACAATATATAAGAACTCATGTGGATGTGACAGATCCTAATTTAACATCTTTAAAAGCTATGCTTGAATTAAAAGAAGAAATTAAAGATATAGTAACATTACAAATAATAGCTTTTCCACAGGAAGGTATGTATGCTTATAAAGGTGGAGAAGAATTAGTAGAAAAAGCACTTCAAATGGGTGCTGATGTTGTTGGAGCTATTCCACATTTTGAATTTACTAGAGAGTTTGGAGAAAAATCAGTAAAAAAAGCTATAGAATTAGCATGCAAATACGATAAATTAGTAGATATTCATTGTGATGAAACTGATGATGAGCAATCAAGATTTTTAGAAGTTTTAGCGGCTCATGCTTATTTAGAAGGAATAGGAGAAAAAGTTACAGCAAGTCATACATGTGCAATGCATTCTTATAATAATGCTTATACTTTTAAGCTTTTTAAACTACTTAAACAATCAGGAATTAATTTTATATCATGTCCAACAGAAAATATACACTTACAAGGAAGATTTGATGGTTATCCAAAAAGAAGAGGGGTAACAAGAGTTAAAGAAATGGTTGAAGAAGGAATAAATGTATGTTTTGCACAGGATTCAATGTCAGATCCATGGTATCCATTAGGCTCTGGTAACTTAATGAATATTCTTGATGCTGGAATTCATATTTGTCAAATGATGAGCTTTGATGAAATAAATAATGCTCTAGATCTTATAACTATAAATGGGGCTAAAACTCTTAATATACAGGATGTTTATGGTATAGAAGAAGGTAAACCTGCCAATTTTATAGTACTAAATGCAGAAAATGAATTTGATGCAATTTGTGATAGAGTTTCAGTTTTATCTTCAATAAGAAATGGTGAATTTTTATTTAAAAAAGTTCCAGAGCAAGTAAAGACAGCAATAGACCTACTTAAGTAAAAAATAAAGTACAAGCTATTACTTATGGTATAATAAGTAATAGCTTATTTTTATGTAAAAAAGCATATTTTTTTGATAGTGTAAAGTTTAATATGAAAAAATAGGTTAGATATTATTTTGAAAATATTATTTTTAAAAACTATCAAAGATTATTTTTAGGTACAACAAAAAGACCTTCTATGAGAAGATTTTAAAAATATT
>NZ_WHJC01000301.1 GCF_009295725.1 Clostridium tarantellae | reverse complement strand
ATTAAATTATTCATATGATACGATACTGTAGCTGGTGTTAAGGATAATTTATGAGCAATTTCTTGTCCATATAAAGGTTTATTTTTTAATAACTTTAATATTTCAAATTTACTTTTATCACTTAAACATTTAAGTTTTTCTTTTAAAATTTTTTCTTCTCTTTTAATAATTTCATTATTATCTAATAGCTCTTTAAATTTCCAACCAAAATAAATAGTTTCTTTATTTTTTCTTTTTACTAATGTTCTAACATCCTCCATACAATGTACAGATCTAAAATTAATCATTGAAGGATATATATATACATTATCTGAACATTTAACTTTAAATCCCGTTAAGCTTTCAATAAAATTTTTATCTCTTAAACTCCATTCATTTAATTGTTTAATAAATTTAAGAGTATCCTTTTGTAAAATTTTAAATGCTATTTTAAAATTGTTAATTGAAATTAATATTATATCTATTAATTCTAACAAGTATTTTTTAGGTTCATGAAATATTATTGTTAACCACCATTTACTTTCATTAGTCAAATCTTTATTATTAGTTAAATAATTTATAAACAAATCATAATTATTTATATAATTTAAAGTATCTTCTTCATCTAATTTTTCTAGTTTTATAAGTATATCTTTTAAAAAAGATTCTTGTAAGTCTTCATTATTTATTTTTATAATTTTTTCTTTAAATTCATTTAATTCTTCTATGTTTAAATTTTGAAAAAGTAAAAATGCTATACTATAATTACTTATTTCATAACTATATATTTTTTTAAAATACATATTGATTTTTTCTATAGAAATACTATTAAGTTCTTTAAACTTTTTTATAAATCCAAAGAAATTTTTTAAATTTTTATTTAAATATTCATCCTTATTTATACCTTCTCTTATTAACATCTTTTCTAATGAACTATTTAATTCTTTTTCATTTGATATAAAATAAAATGTATTCATTAATTCATATAATATATCTATTTTATTTTCCACTATATACTGCATTTCTTACTTCCTTCATCTTTAAATTTTTTGTATACTTTTATTGTACTTCTGAAAAATAAATAATAAAATAATTCCAATACCAAATATAAAATATAATTGAGTTACACTTAATGTAAGACACATAATAGATATTAAAACTGATCCCACTGGTGTTGATGACATAGCTAAAGAATTAAACACTCCCGCAGCTCTACTTAAATATTTTTGCTCAATATTTTCCATAAAAGCTACATTTACCAACATAAATAATATATTAATAGCTATACCCATAAAAAATGGCATAAAAAATAATAATATATATCTTATTGTTATAGCTTCAAATAATTTTATAAATGCTAAAAGTAAATAATTCATTCCAAAAACTCCCCCTGAAAATATAAACATATTTATTCCTTTAAATCTTTCTTTTATTTTTGGAAAAATAAAACTTCCTATTAACATTCCTGAAGTTATTGCAATATTTAAAATAACTAATCCTTCAGAACCTAACAATAATTCTTCAAAAACATATGCAATACTCAAAGTATTTATAGGCATTATAAGCATACCTAATATAGCTCCAAATATACATATACTCAATATTAATTTTGTATTTTTTATATAAATAAAACCTTCTTTTAAATTTTTATAGTAACTCTTAATATTTAATACTTGATTTTTTAATATTTCATCTTTATATTTTATTATACATATTAAAATTCCACAAAAATAAAAACTTAAAGCATTAGCCAAAAGTGCTCCACTTATACCAAATACCCCTATAATTAAGCCTGCTAATGGTAATCCTAAAAGCTCTGAAACTCTAGATAAAGTAGACTTCAAAGCCATCCCATAAGAATATTTATCCTTATCTAAAATTAATGGTAATGATGCTACAGCAGCAGGACTTTGAAAGGATTCAAAGGTTGAATTTATAAAAGTAAAAAGAAATAAATGATAGGTTTGTAAAATTCCCATAAAAAACATTATAGCTGTAATAGTTACAATAATTGCTCTTCCAAAATTACAAATAAAAAGTACCTTTTTCTTTTTTTTATGCTCTACAAAAACGCCTGCTATAGGTTGAAAAAGTATAGTAGGAATAGCATTTACTCCAAAAATCAATGCCATTATAGATACATCTCCTGTAACCTGAAACACTAACCATCCATAAGCTATAAAGTCTATAGAATCACCTAATCTAGATACCAAGTCCCCTGTTAAATAAGTCATAAAGTTTTTTTCTTTTAATATACTTCTATAATTTAGAGTATTTTTTTTATCCATTCCAATCTCCCTTATTCCTTTTTTTACCATCTTATCATTATATTAGATTATTTTCAATATATATTAGATAAATATCTAATATTCTAACTAATTTTTTTAAAACTAAAAATGCACTATAATAAATAAAACACTAACATATAATCTTTTATATTTTTATATAGTATATAAAAAGTTTAGTTTAAAATTGCTATAAATCTTTAATTTAGGAGTATTAAAATGACTGAAAAAGAAAAAATGATTGAAAGCTTACCTTACAATGCAAATAATGAAGAACTAGTAAATGATAGATTACGTGCTAGAATCTTAATAAGAGAATTTAATAATTCCATTGAAACAGAATTAGATAAAAGAAAAGAAATTTTAAAGAATTTACTTGGTTCAATAGGAAAAAATATTTATATAGAACCTAATTTTCGCTGTGATTATGGATATAATATTTTTTTAGATGATAGTTTTTATGCAAATTTTGATTGCATACTTTTAGATGTCTGTAAAATAAAAATAGGAAAAAACTGCTTTTTAGCACCTGCAGTTCATATATATACAGCAACCCATCCATTAGATCCAATGGAAAGATTAAAATTTGAATTTGGAAAGCCAGTTACTATAGGAGATAATGTTTGGATCGGTGGACATTCTACAATAAACCCAGGTGTTACTATAGGAAATAATGTAGTTGTTGCCTCTGGTTCTGTTGTCACTAAAAATATTCCTAATAATGTAGTTATTGGAGGAAATCCAGCTAAAATTTTAAAAACAATTTCTATAAAATAACTTGTTATTTTATTTTAGTATCTAATTTAACATTTATTCATAATATGTAATATGATTAATTTTAAAGGAGTTTATTATTATGCATATTAATTCCAATAAATGTGGATATAATAAAATAAATACTTCTTCATGTACTAGTTGTGATATTTTCTCTAATTTTAGAGAAGAAGATGCTTTTGCTATTATAAAAGGTGGCCCTTTAGCACCTAGTATATGTGGCAAAGCACTATTATATCAATTAAAAGATGGAGTATATATTAGAGTATATATTACTGGCATTCCAGCAAATGATGTTGATTTAAATAGAGGAAAAATGTTTTCTAATACTTTCCACGCCTTTCACATTCATGAGCTTGGTAATTGTACTGTAGGTAATCCAAAGGATCCTTTCTTAGCTGCTGGAGGTCACTGGAATATAGAGGGAAATCCTCATGAATTTCACACTGGTGATTTACCTCCATTACTTGCTAATAACGGGAAAGTAATGATGTCTTTTCTTACTCAAAGATTTATGCTTAAGAATGCTTTAAATCGTTCTTTTATTTTACACAAAAATTATGATACTATAAAAGCACAACCTTCTGGAAATGCTGGTTCTAGACTTGCTTGTGGTTTAATTAAAAGTAAATCTCATAATTGTTGTTGCTAAAAAATATTTATTCTTTTATTTCTATAAAAAAGCAGCAAATATTGTAACCTATCTTAACAAAAATATAAGTTATAATATTTGTTACTTTTTTATATTCTAAAATATTATATATACTTTAATTTTACAAACACCACTTTACAATAAATTTAACTAGCTAAAGAATCGTTATTAAGATGATTAATAACATCTTCAAGCGTAGTTATATTTTTATCAAGTTGTATTGTTT
>NZ_WHJC01000300.1 GCF_009295725.1 Clostridium tarantellae | reverse complement strand
GAAATAAATTTACAATTACCCCTATTAATGATATTACTTTCACTAATAGGGGTATACTATAATAAGCAAATTTTATTACAATTAAGTATATCTTAGTTTTATAAAGATATTGTATTTAGGAGTTATTAAAATGAAAAATGATAAATTGTTAATTGCTAATAAATTTAATATGGATGATATAATAAATCCATTTTTATCTCTTTATGCTAATTGGGTTATAGGAAATAAAGAATCCCAAATTCAAATAAGTGAATTTGACCATATTTTAATTAATTTTATGTTTGACTATAAAAATAATATTGCTATGCATTATTTTCATAGTGAAAATATTAACCTTAATAATTTACTTGATTTATATGAACTTTTAAAAAATAAAAAAGAATGGTATATGGAATATAATGATTTAAAACTACTTAGTAAAATGGCATTTTATTTACATAAAATGAAAAAATCTTATAAAGTTTGTAAGTATAAAGAGGGTATAACTTTATTTATTATTCGTTTATTAATAAAAGCTGAATTTATTACATCAGAAGTACATTTTAATTTAATGAAAATTTGGAATAATGATAGAGAATTTTTAAAATTAATAGAATCAAAAAATATAAAACAAGTACAAGAAAATAAATTAGTTAAATATAATAATTCAATAGAGCTACATAAACTTTTATCTTGTGATTTTTCTGTTGAAATATTAGTTGAAAAAATATACAAAATATTACAGGTTTTAAATGATAATTTAGAAAGTGATGAGGATAATATTTTAGAAATCTATAGTGAGTATAAATATTTATATAGTTCATTTGATGACTTTTTAAATTATAGAAAAACTTTAAAAGAAAATGAGTTAATAAAAAATTTATTAATAGATATAGCACACTTTCGTGAGGTTATTGAATTAATAATAAAATATGAAAATAAAGAAAACATATAAGAATATAAAAAATAATAAACTATTGAAATGAGTGATAAAAATGCTTAGAGTTGTTTTGGAGAATTTAAATGATAATAAAGAAATTTTAAATGAATTAGAAACTGTTGGTCTCCTTGAGGGATACATAAGTATATCTCCTGAAGAAGATGTTACTGTAGTACGTCCTCTAAAATTAAATTATGAAAGTTTAGTTAATGAAGTAGGAGGAAAACCTTCATTTTATATTCTTAAAAATGATATTGTTATAGTTTATAATGATAATTTTTTACCAGAAAATTTAGAACATAATCCATTGGCAACTAATTTTTCAAGAGTTAGATTAAAAGGAACTTGTATGATTTTAAAAAAGAACTTTAATAGTAATAGTGATGATTTTAATTTGTTGAATTTAGATATAATAATTAAAATAATTAATGAATTAGTAAAATGTAAAAAAAATGTAGATAGTTTATGTTAAATAGGAATTATGTAATATAATTATAAAAAAATTTAATTATATTACATAATTCCTATTTTAAAATTAAAAAATATAGAAAAATATTCTATAAATTTTATACTAGAGTAAGGTGTATAATAAAAATTTTAAAAAATCTATTAGTGGTGATTATCATGGGAAAAAAATTAATACATTTAGTTATAGGAGTTTTGATTGTATGTATAATTTTATTATGTTTAAATAATATGCTAATTAATAAATTTAAAAAAGAAAACATCCATAATTATTCCTTTAAAAAAAATGAGTTTAAAGAAAGCAATAAGGAACAAATTTGTAAATACATAAAAAAAGTAAAAGAAGATATGAATATTATAAACAAAAATTGGAATATAGTTAAAGAATATTGTAATGTTAAAACTTGGCTTACAGATGATAATGAATCTAAAATAGAACTTGCCTTTAAAGAAATTAAAATGAAATGGAATGAAATTTCTAAATTAGAAGTACCAAATAATGATGATACTAAAGCATTACAAGAAAAGCTTATGAATTGTAAAGATATACAAACTCATGCTATATCCTTAGCCATAGAAGCAATGAATACTAGTAATTTTCAATTAATAATTGAAAGTATTGATATATTAATTGATTCTAACAAATTTATAACTAATAATATATGTCCTTTAATAACTAAAATAGAAAATAGTTGCAAACAAAAAACATCCAGTGGATTTTAATATATCCACTGGACTTATTCTTTTAATAACACTGATTATACTTAATTCGTTAAGTATAATCTATCTTTTAGATAGACAGGCTATTTTTATACAGCCACTTTCAATATAATAAAAATTAAATTATTTTATCATAGTTGCTAAAGCACCAAGTAAAACTCTTGTATCATACTCTCCTAAATATATTGGTGTCACTTCTTTATAGTTTAAACCTAAAAGAGTATATACAGCAATTTGTGCTGATCTTACTGAATAATCTACTGTAAATACTGTATCATCTTTTATTTCACAGAATTGCCCTATGAAAGCTAAATTATGAGATGTTTTAGGAACTACTTCTGGTCTATCTCCTTTACTTCTAGTTAAGAATTGACTTGTTATAAATGGCATAACACAACCTTTGCAGATAGTAGATTTTATTATTTCATCTTTATGCTCATTAAATTTAAGTAATCCACAAATTTCTTCCATTATCTCTTTTCCAGTACAATCACACATTTTTTTATGTACAAAATTACCCTCTTTATCAGGATGTAATGCATATCCCCAAGCAACTTGTACATCATCAGGTTGATCTATGAAATAAGGTTGTTTTGGTAATACTATTGATAAAAACCAATTAGAATCTTTAAATGTAACTTCTGTACCAGTACCACCACAGAAATCACGCATTAAATCAAAAAATAATGGAGTTTTAAAAGTCATAGTTATAGATTCCCAAAGAGATTCTTTTATACGTTCATCGAAAACTTGAGGATGTCCAAAGTTATCATCAATTTTAGAAAGATTTTCCCATAAGTCCCATGAACCATCTTTATCTTTACCATATATTTCTGTTTTAGTGTCATTGTCTCCTACACTAAAGGCAGCAGTCATTGAACCTACAGTAGCTAAAACTAAGTCTATAGGAGTTACATCAATATTACATTCTTTATCTTCTTCTTTATATTCTATAAGTTTAACAGATTTTTTACCATCTATTATTTCAAATTGAAAATTAGTTACTTTACAATTAGGTTTAAAAACTACTCCTTCATTTTTTAACCAAGTTACTATAGGTAATGTAATTGAATCATATTGATTGTATCTTGAATGTCTTACCCCAGCTAAATCAGTAACATGTGGAAATTCATGAACGAATCTATGTAAATATCTTCTAAATTCAATGGCACTATGCCAAGGTTGGAAGGCAAAAGTTGTACACCACATATACCAGAAATTTGTGTGGAAAAACTCTTCTGAAAAGCAATCACATATTCTTGCTTTTTCAAATTTACATTCTGGCTGTATCATCATATTAGAAAGCATAAGTTGATCCCCTCTACTAAGTTGAAATGATAATACATCAATTCTTTCTGCATTTTCTCCAATTAAACGAACGTTAGATCTGTTAAATTTAGTGTCTTTATTGAATTTATTAAAATCATCTAAAACAGTAAGATTAGGATCATTCAAAGATGGAACCCTTGAAAATAAATCATATGTACATGCATAAGCTTCTTTATCAAACATTCTAGCACCATGAGAAATATAGCCATCTTCACTATTTCCAGCACCATCAAGAGAACCACCTAAAACATTTTGTTGTTCGAAAATACAAATATTTTTAGGTGATATATGTCCTTCCTGAATAAAATAAACAGCACTAGCTAAGGATGCAATACCAGCACCTACAAGATAAACTTTTCTTTCTTGTGGATTAACACAAGTATTCATATTATCACACTTCTTTCTAAAAAAAATTATAGTAATTTTAATACTATAATTTTATAATACTACTATAATATTACTTTTTCACCAATTATTTTAATAAGATATATTG
>NZ_WHJC01000299.1 GCF_009295725.1 Clostridium tarantellae | reverse complement strand
GGAGGACCAAGTGATGGTGCAACTACCTTAACTGTAAATGTAGCAGCTGCAGGAAAGTATAATTTAGCAGTGAAGTATATAGGGGCAGATGCTAATAGAAACTTAAAGATAGATATAAATGGAACAAGCACAGGATCAGTTTACACTCCAACACCAACTAATGGATGGTCCATAGGAGATGCTAAGACCTTTACTGTGGCAGTAAATTTAAATAGTGGAATAAATACTATTAAGTTCCATGGAGATGGAATAAACTATGGTCCAAGTCTTGGGGAAGTAACTTTAACCTTAGTATCCAGCACAGTAACACCACCAACAGTGCCAACAGGAAGTAACTCAGTTTATAAGTATAATGCAGCAGAGGGTTCACTTTCTAATGATGCAATTTTAGATGAGCCAACAAATTTTGTTGGATGGATAGGGGGGCCAAAAGATGGAGCAACTAATTTAACTGTAAATGTAAAAAATAAAGGAGAATATACTTTATCAATTCAATATATGTCAGGTGATGGCAATAGACCATTAAAAATAGATATAAATGGAGTAAATACAAGTTCAGTATATTTCTTATTAGCAACTGATGGATGGAATATAAAAGATACTAAAATATTTAATGTAGCAGTAAATTTAAATAGTGGAACAAACACTATTAAGTTCCATGGAGATGGAATAAACTATGGTCCAAGTCTTGGAGAAGTAACTTTAACCTTAGTATCCGGCACAGTAACACCACCAACAGAACCAGTGAATCCACCAACAGTGCCAACAGGAAGTAATCCAGTTTATAAGTATAATGCAGCAGAGGGAATGCTTTCTAATGGAGCTTTAATAGAGGATGCTGGAGGAGTAAATGTGGCAGGATGGATAGGAGGACCAAGTGATGGTGCAACTACCTTAACTGTAAATGTAGCAACTGCAGGAAAGTATAATTTAGCAGTGAAGTATATAGGAGCAGATGCTAATAGAAACTTAAAGATAGATATAAATGGAACAAACACAGGATCAGTTTATACTCCAACACCAACTAATGGATGGTCCATAGGGGATGCTAAGACCTTTACTGTGGCAGTAAATTTAAATAGTGGAATAAACACTATTAAGTTCCATGGAGATGGAATAAACTATGGTCCAAGTCTTGAAGAAGTAATCTTAAGTTTAATTACTAAAATAGAATCAACTATACCAACTTGAACTGTAGCTAGTCTTAACTTGACTAAAACTTATAAATATAATTCAGTAAATGGAATACTTTCAGGATCAGCTCAATTAGATAAGACTACAGGTTTTATTAAGGGAGTAAATAGTGGGGCAGTAACTATTCTTTTAAACGTTGAAGATGCTGGAATATATAATATGGAGTTTGAATATATTGGAGAAGATATTAATAGAGAATTAAAAATAGATATTAATGGAATTAATACAGGAACAATATATTCATTACCACCAACCAATGGAGGGCAGTCTATTGATGCGAAAACTTTTACTGTACCAATTAATTTAAACTCTAAAAATAATACAATTAAATTTTATGGAATTAATAATAATTATGTAACAAGCATAGGACCAATTATAGTAACGTTGATATCTTTAGAATCTGTACTTCCAAACAATGAATTTTATGATATATCTACTGTAAGTTTTAAGAATATGCATTTAAATGTAGTTAAAAGAATTGCAAATATGATGGGAGGCCCATTAGATGGTTCAGCTACTTTAAATCTAGATATACTAAAAGAAGGAGTTTACAATTTAAGTATTAAATATTTAGCAGGTGATAATAATAGGACTATGACTATAGATATTAATGGAATTAATAATGGAAAAAGCTATTGTTTTCCTAAAACAATAAATTGGAATATTGGAAATATAAAAATATTTACTTTACCAATATTACTTTTTAAAGGCATTAATAATATTAAACTGCATGGAGATGGAATTAATTATGCTCCGTATATAAGTGATATAAAGATTTCATTAGACAATTAGATTTCATGAATATGGATTAAATTATAGTTTAAGAAAAATAAAGTGTATTTTAATTTAACAAAATAAGGTTTAACAATTAAGAAAAAGAGGTATTAGAAAAATTTTTAATACCTCTTTTAAGTTATTTTTTATAAATGAAATATATTAATAAGGAGGAGAAAAATGGGGTTTGCAAAGTATAATAAGGAAGGATATATATCTTATCTTATAGAATACACACCTGGCATAAAAGATGAAATTGTTAACATAGATAATGTATTTTTTGAAGAAATTAATGATATTTATGGTATTATAACTTTAGATGAAAAAATTAATTTAAATTCTTTAAAGGATGTTGAGAATATAGCTCTTTTTGATGTGGGAGGAATATACACATTAGATGGAAGTAATCCAATAGAAGCTACAGAAGCATATTCTTTTCATGAAAGTGATTTATTAAATTTAGAAGGCAGAGGAATTTTAATTGGAACTATAGATACAGGAATAGACTATTTAAGCAAGGAATTTATGAGGGAGGATGAAACTACTAGAATTGTAAGCATATGGGATCAAAATTTAGAAAAAGATCCAGAACAGGATATTTTCTATGGCAAAATATTTACAGAAGATAATATAAATAAAGCTATTGAAGCTAATAAAAAAGGTGAGAATCCATATGATATAGTTCCAACAAAGGATGAAATTGGACATGGCACTATGATGGCAGGAATAATAGGTGGTAGAGGAGTAGATAGAGATTTAAAAGGTGTAGCACCTGATTGTATGTTTTCAGTAGTTAAATTAAGAGAGGCTAAAAAAAATTATTGTAATTTATTATATGTAAAAGGAGATTCACCTAAATTTAGAGATATAGATTTGTTAACAGGAATGATATATTTAAAAAATTTATCAAAAAAGTTAAGAATGCCTTTAGTTATATATTTACCTTTAGGAACAAATTGGGGTGGACATGATGGAAGAAGCATATTAGAACGATATATAAATTTTATTTCCGATAAAAAGGGTGATGTAGTTGTAACATCTACTGGTAATGAAGGAATATCTCAAACCCATACAAGTGGATTTTTAAAAAATATATATGATTTTGAAACGATAGAATTAAATATTGGACAGGGTCAAGAATCAATAGCCATGGAAATATATATAACAAGACCTCAAGGAGCGATCTTAACAATAATTTCTCCAGCTGGGGAGGCCGTAGAATATATTACTGCTAAATTAACTGTTACAGCTGGGTTAGAAGAAGGTTTAAAAATTAAATTTTTATATGAAAATACTATTATGTATATAAAATATTATTCTCCAGATCAGCTTACAGGAGATGAAAGAATTGTTATAAAAGCAGAAAATATTAAAGCAGGTATATGGATTTTTAACTTAAAAGGAACTTCAAAAATATATAGTAGATATGATGCTTGGATATTACAAAAAGAATTACTTGATAAAGATACTAAGTTTATAAATGCTACACCAAATACTACCTTAAATATGCCAGGTACATGTGAAACAGTTATTACTACGTCATACTATAATCAAAATAAAAATTCTATAGTATCAGAAGCAGGGAGAGGATATGCAAGAGATGGGATAGTTAAGCCAATTATAACGGCACCAGGAATTAATGCATTAGTTGCAATGCCTGGTGGCGAAAAAACTACAATTTCAGGAGGATCAGTGGCAGCAGCTATTGTAACAGGTATATGTGCTTTATTATTACAATGGGGTATAGTAGATAAAAATAATAAGTCTATGTATGCTGTAAGTCTTGAAATGTATTTAATAAAAGGAGCAAAAAGAATAGAAGGATTAACTTATCCTAATGATACTTGGGGATATGGTATAGTAAATGTAAAAGGTATTTTTGAAAGTATAAGAAAAGAAGAAAATATTAATACTTTTAAAATTTATGAGGAATATATTGGTGATATATTGATTAGAAATCCCTATAGACTTTATTATAAAAAAGAAAAATAATTATTTTAAGTTTTAATTATAAAAGACAGTTTTATATAAAATTAAATTATTACAATTAAAT
>NZ_WHJC01000298.1 GCF_009295725.1 Clostridium tarantellae | reverse complement strand
TCCTTGTAAAATTAAGTTTTGGTCGGCAAACCTACTATTATTTTACATCGGAGGTTTTATTTTTTTCTACTCATAGCTATAAGCTTTTTAGAACCACAGGTAAAACCTGTGGTATTCATTAATACAAAAAAAACATCTAGTATTTTACTAGATGTTTTGGCGGAGAATCCGGGATTTGAACCCGGGCGCCAGTTGCCCGACCTACGCCCTTAGCAGGGGCGCCTCTTCAGCCACTTGAGTAATTCTCCATATTATTCCATTTTATTTTTAGGTAAAAAAAATGGCGGAGAGAGTGGGATTCGAACCCACGGTACGCTCACACGCACGCCGGTTTTCAAGACCGGTGCCTTAAACCAACTCGACCATCTCTCCGTGTCATTTACAATATTTATTATACTAACTTATATTAAAAATGTCAATATATTTTTTAACTTTTTTTTAAAGATACTAATAATTTAATTTAATTATTAGTATCTTTTAATTGTTTATATATTAATTATTTTATTTCATCACATCTCATAAATGCTTTTAAAGCATCTGGTATAACTACTGAACCATCCTTTTGTTGATAGTTTTCTAGTATTGCAGCAACTGTTCTTCCTATAGCAACTCCTGAACCATTTAAAGTATGAATAAATTGTGGTTTATCTTTTGGATTATTTTTAAATTTAATATTTGCTCTTCTTGCTTGAAAATCTTCAAAATTTGAACAACTTGATATCTCAACATATCTATTGTAACTTGGCATCCAAACTTCTATATCATACTTTAATGCAGCTGTAAAACCTAAATCACCTTTACAAATTCTAACTATTCTATATGGTAATCCTAAGCCTTGAAGAACTGATTCAGCATCAGCAACTAACTTTAATAACTCATCATAACTTTCTTCAGGTTTACAGAACTTAACTAGCTCAACTTTATTAAACTGATGTTGTCTTATAAGACCTCTAGTATCTCTACCTGCGGATCCAGCTTCTGCTCTAAAACATGCACTATATGCTACATGTTTAATTGGAAGTTCTTCACCCTTTAAAGTTTCATTCTTATACATATTAGTTACTGGAACTTCAGCTGTAGGAATTAAAAAGTATCCATTATTCTCTACTTTAAATGCATCTTCTTCAAACTTTGGTAATTGTCCAGTCCCTATCATACTATCTCTATTAACCATAAATGGAGGTAATACTTCAGTATATCCATTTTCAAATGTGTGTTTATCTAAGAAATAATTTATTATAGATCTCTCTAATCTAGCACCTAAAGATTTATATATTGTAAATCTTGAACCTGTAGTTTTACCAGCTCTTTCAAAATCTAATATATCTAAATCTGTTCCTAAATCCCAGTGTGCTTTAGGTTGAAAATCAAATTTTGTTGGCTCACCCCAAACTTTTATTTCAATATTATCTTCATCTGATTCACCATCTGGAACTTGAGGATTTGGTATGTTTGGTATTCTAAGCATTATATAATTTATTTTTTCATCTATTTCAGCTACTTTAGCATCATCACTCTTAATTTTTTCACCAATTTCTCTCATTTCAGCCATTACAGGAGCAACATCCTCTCCCGCTTTTTTTCTTTTTGGAATTTCTGCTGATACTTGATTTCTCTTGTTCTTTAAAGATTCTACCTCTACAAGAATTTTTCTTCTTTCTTCATCTAATTTTATAATTTCATCTATAACTGATGTATCAAAATCTTCTCCTCTATTAGCTAATGCAGTTTTAATTTCTTCTGGATTTGTTCTTATTCTTTTTAAATCTAACATTTTTATTCTCCCTTCAATAATTGCATTTTTCTAATTTAAAGCAATAAAAAAGGAGCCTTATTTTCCCTTATAAAAAGGGACGAAAAGACTCCGCGTTGCCACCCTAATTGATAAATAAAATTAATTTTATCTATCCACTTGAAAAATTTAACGGTTTATACCGTACTGCTCATCACAGTCCCTCACAGGTGGATTCATAAAATAAATATATCAGTTTACACCTACCACTGACTCTCTAAAAATACTTAATTTTACTACTTGCCTGATCCTAGGTTAATATTTTATTTAAATTAATTATATAAAATATATTACTATACTGTCAATTTATTTCCTAAATATTTTATCTAACATATTATTAATTATCTTTAGATATATTTTTAGTACAAATTATATCTATTCCTGTATTCATAATATTTTTACATACAATATTACCTATTTTTGTAGGTACCCCAACATATAGTCTACTTAATATTTTAGAAAATTCTATCCACTTATCTATTTCTACTGGCTTATTACTTTTGACTGGTACTACATTGTATTTTTTTGAACCTCTAATTCTTACAACACTAGTAAATACCTCTTTTTCCATGAAAATTACCTCCTTTAGACTTCATTAAACTCTTTTATTCTAGAAGCAAGAACTTTTGAATTCTTTGAATCTTCTACAATTTCTGTAGGTTTTTTATCTAACTCTCTAGCTAAAATATCTATTATTTTGCTAATGCAGTATGCTCCATGGCAATTACCAAAAGTTGCTCCTGTTCTTCTCTTAACTCCTTCAACTGTTCTAGCGCCAAGTGGTCTTCTGATGCAATCTACTATCTCACCTTCACACACATAATTACATAAACATATTATTTTACCATATCTTTTATCTAATGCAATTAGTTCATTCCTTTGTTCATCTGATAATTCTCTAAATCTATAAAATTCTCTTCTTTTATCAATAAAATTTTTGTTAGATCCACAGTTTAAATTATCTACTATAGTTTCACATATAAGATTTGAAATTGCTGGTGCTATAGTAATTTCTGCATAATGTTTACCAGTAACTTTTATATAACCTCTATTTATTTCACTATCATCAATTATCATTACTTCTCTATGATGGTCATCATAAAATATATCTTTAACATTATCAGCCACTATACTTGGTAGAAACTCCTTTGATTTTGTTATAGAACTTCTAAAACTAGAAATGTCATGACAATTGACGCCTATTAATGTATCTCTTCCAAGCGTTTGTGTTTGTAATATAAAATTATCTTCATCTTCTATTTTTACTATTATATTAGATGTTTTCTCTTTTATTTCATTATTTAATAACAAATAATAAGTTTTTAATGTACATTCATTTTCATAATTCTTATTTTTATCTATTGTATATGCTTCTCCTGGAATTGTATTTACAACGAATCTACATTTAAATTTATTTTTATTAGTGGTTACTTTAAAACCTTTTGACAAACTTTGAATGTCTGTTACAACTTCTTCTAATCTAAAACTAACACCATTATCATAAGCTACTTCTCCATATGCTATAGCCAAATCATATGGGCTTATTATTGCAGTATTTTCAGAATATAATGCTTTTATAGCATTGCAGCTTAAATTTGGTTCTATATTATAAATTTCGTCTTTTTCTATTAAATTTATATTTTCTATTCCTCTATCTATAGCTCTTTCATACATACGTTCTACTATTTTAAGACTTTCTTCATCAGTAGCTACATTTAATGTACCTACTGTTTTATATGGAACATTTAACTTTTTAGTTATTTCTTTCAACATTTTATTACCCATATTTTCTAAAGCACTCATTAAATCATCTTTTGATTCACATCCATCATAAACAATAGCTGTATTAACAAAAGATATATCATCTGCTATATCAAAATCTTTTTCAATTACTGCAATATTTAAATTATACTTAGATAATTCATAGGCAACAGCACAACCTATTATACCACCACCTAATATCAAAACATCATAATCCATTTTTTTCACTCCTAGCTATAGTTTTTATAAAAATTTCCATTAGAATTATAACATATTTTTATATTAAATTTATTAATAATATACACCACTTTACAAGTAATTAAAAATTAATTTTATAAAAAATGAACCAAATTCCTAAAAACTGTGCAAACTATTAATACACCCAATACTAATAAAACACAGGAGGAATTTGGTTCTATGAATAGTATTGACGAAAAATCTATAATTAAAACATTAAACAGTTATTTCGTTGAGTATAAAAATATTTTTTATAAAAGAAGCTTTGAAAA
>NZ_WHJC01000297.1 GCF_009295725.1 Clostridium tarantellae | reverse complement strand
ACTGAAATAATCATGATTTTTCATTTAACTATTAATATTTGAATATAGGAATTAGTAATTATAAAAACAACTTCCACCAATAAATTCTCTTAATATAGAATTTTCTGGTACTCTGCATATATCTAAATCTTTAAAAAATTTTAATAATTTAATTAACCTTTTAGCTTCATAATATACTATACTATCTTTATTTACCTTTTCTAGTTCATTTAAACAATATTTTTTTAATATAGCAAATTCATAAACTAAAGTAGAATTAAACATAATATCTGCTTGTTCTTGATATATAAAAATATTTTTTTCTTCTCCTCTCTTAATTGAAGGCCACATCTCTAAAGTTTTTTCACAATTATATCCTCTAGATAAAGCATCTCTAACAATCCTTCTAACTTTTCTTACATCAGTAGTAGGAATTCTATTATGATTATCTAAATTTAATTGAGTTAATGCTGATATATATACCTTAAACTTATTTTCTTCTTTTAAAATTTCAGTAAGTTTAGGATTTAATGCATGAATCCCTTCAATTACCAATATGCCATTATAAGGTAGTTTAAGTTTATTGCCATGCCATTCTCTAGAACCAGTTTTAAAATTATATACTGGTATTTCTACTTCTTCTCCTAATAATAACTTATTTAAATGATTATTAAAAAGATTTAAATCTAATGTATAAATAGACTCAAAATCTGGTTTTCCTTCTTCATCTAAAGGAGTATTTTCTCTATTAATAAAATAATCATCTAAAGAAACTGAAATTGGCATATATCCATTTACTCTTAATTGAATTGATAATCTTTTTGAAAATGTTGTTTTACCTGATGAAGAAGGTCCTGCAATTAAAACTACCTTTATATTTTCTTTATCTTTTATCATATCAGCAATTTGTGCTATCTTTTTTTCATGTAATGCTTCTGACACCCTTATTATATCTGTTAAATCTTTGCCTTCTAATTTTTCATTTAAAGCTCCTACACAAGCCACATCTAAAATATTTAACCATCTCTCAGTTTCTCTAAAAACATTTGCTAATTGTTTTTGTTGTACAAAAGGAATAATTATGGTAGGATTTTTGTGACTTGGTAAGCTTAAAATAAAACCTGGTTCATAAAAAATTACATCAAAATACTTTAATATTCCTGTAGAATATGCCATATCACCATAAAAATAATCATATCTATCTTCTATTTTATAAAGCTTAACTTTTTCAACTTTAACATTCTGCAATAATTTAACTTTATCTTCCATTTTATATTTTTTAAAAATTTCTATAGCATCTTCTTTTTTGAATTCAAGTTTTTCTATAACTATATTTTTTTTTATAATTTCTTGCATTCTATTTTTTATGAGCAGTATATCTTCTTTATTTAATGCTTTTAATTTATATACTTCTCCAAATATACCTTTATTTATAGAATGTTCTATATTTATTCTTGCTTCATTAAAAATATCTAAAGTAGCTTTTATAAATACAAATTGTAATGTTCTAGCATATGCTATCATTGCCAATGTATTATTAGTTCTAACCCATTCCAATATTCCATCTTCTTTAATTTCATCTGTAAGTTCATAATAAGTATTATTTAACTTTGCTAAAGTTATGGGGATTTCATCATGTATATAATTATTTTCTAATAATTTATATATTTTCTCTCCTTTATTTATATTTAAAATTTTTTTATTTAATGTAATTTTTAATTTTTTCACATTTTCACAACCCCTTATAGTTATTTTACATATTTTGTATAATTATACTGTTTTAAACTATTAAAATACTAAAAATTTAAGAATAATTATAATTTTTTTTCACATTATACTATATGAGGAGGGATTGAATTTGTTTATAGTATTTATAAGAACTGCAATATTATACTTATTAGTAATACTTGTTATTAGATTAATGGGAAAAAGACAAGTTGGAGAACTTCAACCTTTTGAATTGGTCATCACTATTATGATTTCTGATTTAGCAGCATTACCTATGCAAGATACACGCTTACCACTTTTATTGGGTATTATTCCAATTACTACACTTTTATTTATAAGAACTATCTTAGCTGAATTACAGTTTAGAAGTAAATTCATTCGAAAAGTTATAGATGGTACTCCTTCTATATTAATCAGTAATGGAAAATTAAATATAAAAAATCTTATTACTCAAAGACTAACAGCAGAAGATATATTAGAGGAATTAAGAATTCGTGGTTATTTAGATGTAAATCAAGTTCAATACGCTATAATGGAAAATAACGGAGAAATATCCATAATACCCAAAGCCAAATATGATATTATAACCAAAGATGATTTAAATTTAAAAAGAACTAATCCTAGTATTCCTATAATTATATATTCTGATGGTAAATTTAATTTTAAAGCTTTAAAAAAAATTAAAAAAAATGAAAACTGGGTATTTGAAGAATTAAAAAAATTAAACTCTCCATCAATTGATGATATATATATGATAGTTTTAAATTCTAATAACAAAATAACATATGAAGAAAAAAATAAAATCGAAAATTTTTCCGGAGATGAAATATTATGAAAAACACTATAATATCTTTTTTTATTTTCTTTATGGTTTTTGCCTTTGTAACTATATACAATAATAAACTTACAACTTTTTGTAATAATGTTTTAAACACAAGTAATGAATTAGAAGAATTATTATGTAAAGAAAATTGGCAAAAAAGCTATGAAAAAACTTTAGAATTAAAAAAGCTTATGTCAAAAGGCTTTAAGGATATATCTATATATATAAACCATGAAAATGTAGATAATTTAAATACTGAAGTATTAAAACTAACTCAATTTGTAAAGGTTAAATCTAATGGTGATGCTCTTTCTACTATTCATGCTATAAAATGTTTTGCTGAATATTTAAAGGAATTAGAGGAAATTAATTTAATTAATATTTTTTAAATTTTATACTTTTAGTATAGAATTTATGTAAATTATAGTTTATAATATAAACAAAGGGATAAGTCCCACTGGGACATATAATGTCCCTTTACATACAATTTTTATTTTTTGAAAGGTGGTAAGAACATGGCATTAGTTAATACAAAGGACATGTTAAATAAAGCAAGAGAAGGACAATATGCAGTTGGTCAGTTCAACATTAATAACTTAGAGTGGACAAAAGCAATATTATTAACTGCTCAGCAAAATAATTCACCAGTTATATTAGGAGTATCTGAAGGTGCTGCAAAATATATGTGTGGTTTTAAAACTATAGTTGGAATGGTTAACGGAATGTTAGAAGAATTAAAAATAACAGTTCCTGTTGCTTTACACTTAGATCACGGTAGCTACCAAGGTGCTATAGATGCTATGGAAGCTGGATTCTCATCAATCATGTTTGATGGTTCACACTACTCAATCAATGAGAACATTGAGAAAACTACTGAAATAATCAAAATGGCTGAAGCTAAAGGTATTTCTGTAGAAGCTGAAGTTGGTTCAATCGGTGGAGAAGAAGATGGTGTTGTTGGCGCTGGTGAAATAGCAGATCCACAAGAATGTAAATTAATTGCTGATTTAGGAGTTACTATGTTAGCTGCTGGAATTGGTAATATCCATGGACAATATCCTGAAAATTGGCAAGGATTAAACTTTGAAGCTTTAGCTGCTATTAACAATGCTACTGGAAAAATGCCATTAGTATTACATGGTGGTACTGGAATTCCAGAAGACATGATAAAAGAAGCAATTTCATTAGGAGTTTCAAAGATCAATGTTAACACTGAGTGTCAGTTAGTTTTCGCTGCTGCTACTCGTAAATATATTGAAGAAGGTAAAGACTTACAAGCAAAAGGCTTTGACCCTAGAAAATTATTAGCTCCTGGAACTAAAGCTATAGAAGATATAGTTAAAGAAAAAATGGAGTTATTTGGATCAGTAAATAGAGCTTAATAACTTTAATATAAAAGAGTCAGTTTAAACTGCAATGTCATTAAGTTAAGAAAAGTTATATTGTTTATTTTAGAATTGCAAGGTATAGAAATATATCTTGCTCTTTTTTTCAGAAAAAACTTGACAAGTCTATAGAAAAATGCGGCGTAGCCCCTTAAA
>NZ_WHJC01000296.1 GCF_009295725.1 Clostridium tarantellae | reverse complement strand
AAAGAGGCTTAAAAAACTAATCTTTAATGCCTCTTATAATAAACTTTATAAAATTAAAATTTATTCTTTAATATATATTATAGGATCTTCCCATCCAAAAATTATATGTCCATCTTTTTTTAATATTTCACTAACAATTAATATATCTTTTAATATTTTTTCTTTTAATATAAATTTAACTCCTGGTGCAAAATCACTTTCACCTTCCCCTACAAATTCTCCATCTTTTGTTTCATTATATATTATTGGTGTAAATTTTTTAGAAAGATTAAGTTCATTATAATCTAGTTCTAAGTGTTTGTTATCATTTCTAAAGTCTTGTTTTGCAATATCTGATGGTATTTCATAAGAATTTAAAACTATTTTTCCTTTTTCATTCTCTGTGAACAAAAATAAATGAGGTTCTATTGTTTTTACAGAATCTTTTTTAATTTTCAAATTTTTTTTATGTTCAAATTTTTTTTCATAATAGCTTTCTTCTATAATAAAATAGCCTTTAAAATTTTTAGGTAAATTTTTAATTTTACTATTACATATACCATTTATATGCTTAGCTTTAGGATGTTCTATCTTTCCTTTTTTCTTTTCAAACTCTATCTGTTTATCATTACTGAAAATACCACATAAATTTTCTATAAATAAATTTAATTTATTCATAACTCATGCCTTCTTTCATATAATCATTAATACTTTAAATTATATGTTGTTTATAGCCTTTGTCAACATTACAAAATTAACTATTTGCTTTATAGCTTTTTCTAATTATTTCAATTTAAATCATACTTTTACTTTTTTATAAAAGTTTTAATTTATTTAATTATGATATAAAATAATAATTAAATATTTATAAAAAGAAAGGATTTTATATTATGGCTGTTAATTTTAAAAATAGTTGGAATGATTTACTTAAAGAAGAATTTCAAAAAGAATACTATTTAAATTTAAGACAATTTCTCATAAATGAGTATAGAACATATACTATTTATCCGCAAATGGAAAATATATTTAATGCTCTTCATTATACTGATTATAAAGATGTAAAAGTTGTTATTATTGGTCAAGATCCATATCATGGACCAAATCAAGCTCATGGATTTAGTTTTTCAGTATTACCTAGAGTACCAGTTCCACCTTCTTTAAAAAATATTTTTAAAGAATTACATAGTGATTTAGGTTGTTATATTCCTAATAATGGCTTTTTAGAAAAATGGGCTTCCCAAGGTGTTTTATTGCTTAATACAGTACTTACTGTACGTGCTGGCAACGCAAATTCTCATAAGGGTAAGGGATGGGAGATTTTTACAGATAAAATAATAGAACTTCTTAATAATAGAGAAACCCCTATTGTTTTTATACTATGGGGAAATAATGCAATTTCAAAAAGTAAAATTATAACCAATCCTAATCATCATATTATAAAATCTGTTCACCCAAGTCCTTTATCTGCTTCAAGGGGCTTCTTTGGTTCTAAACCATTTTCAAAAACTAATGAATTTCTAAAATCTATAAATAAAACTCCTATAGATTGGCAAATATCTGATTTATAAAAGAATTTTATAGGAAACTTTTAAAATTATAAGAATATACTATCTATAAATAATTTATTTATAATAGAGGAAAGTAACTGTTGAAAAATATATAAAAACTTATAAAAAACTAATAAAGATTTTATAAAGAAAAGGAGGAAGTTGTCATTTCTATAAATAATAAAATTTATACTACAACTTACTTTTAGCATATAACAAGCTATTGTAAATCCCATATATTCGAAAGTATCATAATCATGGAATAGAATCTTAAGGGTATTAGTATCAATAAAAAATCTCATATGGTTGTGATTAGCAATAATCAAGTAAATATAAGAAATATAATTATGAAGATAGCTTGTATATGCACCATGCGTTGTATGGCAATTTAAGCCTTTGGACTATTACATCAAACGAAATTAGTATATGAATTTATTCATTATAAAATAGGATAGGATGAATAAGAAATTAAACACGATTTATAGATGTTTATAGATTTTTGGCAACGGTAATAATAAATGAATAATAATTTTAAATATGAAAATGATAGTTTTAAACTAGTTCCTTTAGATTTACCTGATAATTGTAAAGGAACTTTTATTACAATGACAAATAATGATTTTGAAATATTTAAACCAAATTCTATTTCACAATTTCAAACACTTCATCAACCCTTAAATATGACTAGATTAAATAATTTAAATGAAAACTTAATAAATTCCTCAAATGAGACTTCAATATTAAACTCTAATTTTTCAGCAGTTAAAAGCTTAATGGATAAGACTAATACTTTTGAAAATTTAAATGCAAATAATAACATACTTGTAAAAACACTTGTAGTAGTAAAAAAATCTACTGAATTATTTAATTAATTCTTTATTTAAAGCATCAATATTAAATTATTGATGCTTTTATTTTATATAATTTTAAAAAAACTCTATAAAACTACACAATATTATCATATAATGTAATATAATTATTGTATGATTAAAAAATTACAAATAATCTATTTTTTAACTTACTAAAAGCTACTTAATAAAATAACTAAAATGAGGAGTGATTATTTATTGCTGAGAAAAAAAATTGAAACAGCATATATTATACATGTAATTTTATATATTCTATTAATTATATTTGCTTTTTTTGCAAATAGCCCTACTGAAATTTTATCAGGATTAATTAAAATAATTATAAATTCTGATATTCTTATTACTGATTATATTTATCTTGCTGGCATTGGTGCAACCTTTATCAACTTATCTTTATTAGGCTTACTATGTATATATTTCTTTATTCATTTTAATTGTAAAGCATCTGGTAGAACTATAATGGCCTTATGGCTTCTTACTGGGTTTGCAATGTTTGGTAAAAACATATTTAATGTTTGGCCTATATTAATAGGTGTATGGCTATATTCTAAATTTAAAGATGAACCTTTAAGTAAGTATATTGTTACTGCTATACTTGGTACTAGCCTTGCTCCAACTGTTAGCTTATTTTCATTTTTTTCTGGAGTTCATATAATGTTAGGTTTATTAATAGGTTTTTTAGTAGGAATATGCATAGGTTTCATTCTTCCTCCAATAGCTGAACACTGTATAAATGTTCACTTCGGATTCAATTTGTATAATATTGGATTTGCTGGTGGAATAATAGCTATGGCAGTAACCTCTTTATTAAGAGCTGTAGGTCATGATTTTGATATAAGACTTTTATGGTATTCTGGAAATAATACTATTTTTGCATTAATCATGTTTGGTATAAGTATCTATTTTATATTTTGTAGTCTGATAATAGGTAAAGATAGAAAAAAAATTTTTTCTGATTTTAAAAGCATAAATAATAGTCATGGAAAGATGCCCTCAGATTTTTTCTTTAATTATAATTCAAGTTGTTACTTTAATATGGGGTTGTTAGGTTTAATTTCTACCTCTTTTGTACTTTTAATCAAAGGTGATCTAAATGGACCTACTATGGGCGCAATTTTTACAATGATAGGTTTTGGTTGCTTTGGTAAAAATATTATAAATGTTATTCCTGTAATGATAGGTGCTAGTTTGGCTGCTATTGTTAGTATATCTGCTATAAATTCCCCTTCAACTGTAGTAGCAATAATGTTTAGTACAGGACTTGCCCCTATATCAGGATATTTTGGATGGAAATATGGAATAATTGCAGGATTTATTCATGTATTTATTGTATCAAATGTTGGTTATATGCATGGAGGTTTAAATTTATATAACAACGGCTTAGCTTGTGGTTTTGTAGCTATGCTTATGATTCCTGTAATTGCTTCTATAAAAAATATAGATTTAAAAATTTTCAGATAAAAATTTTTATAAAATTCTATGGTTATAAAATAGCAATGGCTCATCTTCATTAATAAAGTATGAGCCATTTTTTATTTAATATTTATATATAACACCACTTTACAAGTAATTAAAAATTAATTTTATAAAAAATGAACCAAATTCCTAAAAACTGTGCAAACTATTAATACAACCAATACTAATAAAACACAGGAGGAATTTGGTTCTATGAATAGT
>NZ_WHJC01000295.1 GCF_009295725.1 Clostridium tarantellae | reverse complement strand
ATATTAGGTTTATTACTGTTGTTAGCATTATTTTTATTAGCAAAAAATCAAGATGTATTATTATCCTAAGTGCATGGAAAAAAGTTCCCTTTATAAATGAGTAGTATTTTCTTTCTACGAAATACAATGTGTGAAAGTAATCAATGATGAAACTGATTATGTGATTAGCGTAATAACAATATACTAGAGGCATATTATGTATATAAAATATGGTGAATATGATATGCTTGAATTATTTAATAGTGAACCTGTCAGTATTGGAAGTATTGAGACTGGAGAATTAATATATTCATATAGAAATAATAATGATTTTTCTTTAATATTATATATAAATGTTTATGCTCAATTATCAGAAATAACATTATCTTATAAAGAAAATATTATTTTTAATTGTAAACTTAAAGAAGGAAAAAATAGAAATAACATCATATTGAATAAAATCATTAAAAAAATTAAAATATAATTGTAAGTTTAAAATATGTACAAGCACTTAATTATAAACAATTAATAAAAATAGTAGATAGGAGAGATGGATATGTTGAAATTTAATAATAATATCTTAGCTACTACAATAGTTAATAAAGAAATAAAAGTAGTGCCAGGGGCTTGCTGCTGTTGTACTTGTTGTTGTTGTGTTGGAGTAAATGTTGGAAGCGGATCAGTAGCAACAAATGTTAATCCACAAAATGCTGAATAAAATATAAAATAATAAGTTTACATATAAGTGAATAAAGTTAAAATATTAATAATAAAGAAAGATACTAAAATAGCAATATATTTTAGTATCTTTCTTTTTATAAAATAAATATAGTAAAGAAAAGTTAGTATACTGTTAAGCGCATTGGGAAAAATTACCTTAGTGAAAAAAGTAAAGTTAATTAAAAAACTTTTAAGTAAGTGTAATAAAATTACTCAACTATTATCTTTGTAGTATAATAATTTTATTATACTGATATATCATAAAAATTTAAATTTCAATTTTATAAAAGGAGAAAATATTAATCTTACGACTTTAAAATATATGTACAAAAAATATTACCACTTAATATTTAATTACCCAAGTTTTTCTTTAAAAAGCTTCAAAATTATTGGCCATGGAGAACCTTCTTTAGACTTGCATTTATAGCCTTAGAGTCTTCAGGATGTTCCATAAGTAATTCATTTGATTTAGAAATAGCTGCAGAGTTGGTGGTTTGTACTGATTGTTTTACTTTAGGATCATCAATAGAATCAAGGTAATCCTTTTGTTTCTGCCAAGCTTCTTTTATTAAGTCATAGTATTCTTTTTCAGTTACTTCTTTTTTACTCTCTTGTTGAGTATGTTTTTCTTTGTTTTTTACTGCATTTTCAACAGAGTGAGTTTTAGTTTTTGCACTTTCTGTTACTGAACTTTCAGTACTGTTAGCAAATTGATTTGTATTTGATTTAGAAGAATTATCTACTCCAGATGAATTATTTTTCTGTCCACATGCCATAAGTGACATAGATAATAACAGTAATCCTAATTTAAAAAATAGTTTTTTATTCATGTCTTATCTCCTTGTAAAATAAATATTTAAGTTCTGTAAAAAAGATACCTATAAATTCATTTTAAATCAGAATTGAAAAAAAAGCTATTTTTGAAGTTATTGTATCTAGAAAGAATTAATTATAATAAAATTATAAATTTAGAAAATTGAGAATTAAGGTTTAGTAAACCAAGAGAAGTAGGATTATTGCCCCTAATAAAACATGCTTTTTATAGACATTGATAAAAGAAAGGTAGATATATATAATGTTAAAAATATTTAAATACGAAACAATAAAAAAAGAAATAATAGAATTTGATGTATATATACCAATAGATATAAAATTTGGTTCTTGGAATATTTGAAAAGAGCCAACTATATATTGGAGAATGGGGAATTTTAGTGATTCATTAATAGAAATAGGATTAGGAAAATATAAAAAAGATCTTCGTTCTATAACATTAATTATGTGTAAGAATATATATGAAGTAGATAATTATAACAAAAAAATTCATACTGTTAACGGAAGCCCTATATTAGAAATGCAGAATACTAATGACGAAATATATATAGATGAAAAAGGCTTATTAAAAGTATATATAGAAAGCGTAAGTGTAAGTATAATATTTTCAGATAATAAAATTAATAATTGCTTAAAAAATGGTAGTATTGATTTTTACTTAAATAATGATAATTTACTTATAGGATTAAAAATTAATAATATTACTGAAGAAAATAAAAATATCTTTAAAAAATCTTTAGAATATTTTTAATGAACAATCACGGCTTTAGTAAATTATTTCATAATTTATTAAACTGATGTCTTATAAACATAATAAAATATTTCTTAAATAGATTAAATTGGTAAAACAGACTATTCATGGGAAAACAAACAATATTTTCAAATTTAGTTGATATTTTTGATTGTGATGAAATATTAGAATTTGTTAATGTAGAAGAGCAATGGACATATTATACTGAATGGATAAAAAGTATAATGGGATAAAAAATTATTTAGAAAGGTATCTTTATTATGGCGATAAAATTTTACAAGGTTAATAATAAATATGGATGTTTTTCTAATTTTTCTAAATATTGATTCCAACTTGATGACAAGTATTGAATAATAGTGAAATATAAAAAAGAAAAGGTATATCCACCTTTTCTATATAAACAAATGATTAATTTTTCTTTTTAATTTTTATAGCAACAACAGCTCCTACTATAACTAATACAGTACCAACTATAACCATCATCTTTGCTAGTAAGGTTGATTCAATTTTATTAGTTTTCTGTTCAACTTTATTTATAGTAGCATCTTTAGGAGTATCCTCTTTATTTACTGTAGTAGTTGTAGGTGCTACATCTTCTTTAACAGTTTCATTTGGAATTTTTTTATTTAAATTTAATTCTTTAGATGAATCTATTTTTTCTTTAACTTCTTCATCATATTTATTATCTTTTTCAATAACTTTTTCTTTAGAATCAGTGAATTCTTTATTACTTTCATTAACTGAAGAACCTTCATTTAAAACAATAATAGGTTCTTTTTCCTTTAGATCATGAGGTGAATTTTCTTCAACAGTTTCTTCAGTTAATTTTTCTACTTTTTCTACCTTTACATTAGGGTCAAAATAAACAGGAATGTTTACATCATTAAGAGCATATTCCTCCTTATTCTTTCCTTTTAAAAATACTTTATATAAGTATTCATGATTTGGTAAAATATCCTCATCTAAAAAGCTAGTTCCTACGCCATTTTTTATGATTTCAGTATATTCTTTTTCATTTATTTCTTTTTTTAATATTCTAAACTCAACAAATTCATCAAATTTAGTCCAATCCAAAGAAACTCTATCTTTTTTTCTTGTCCATTTTAATGAAACTTTTAAAGTTTCTTCTTCTAACTCTTTAGCTTTAAATACTTTAATAACAACATTACATTCCTTATTTTCATAATAAGCTGTTATAGTTGCTATTCCTTTATTAATAGCTATAATCTTATCATTTTCTACTTTAACAACCATAGGATTATTAGATTTATACTGCACTTTTTTATTACTTTTTTCAATAACTTTATTATCAAATAGTAATAAAATACTTAATGATTGTTTTTCACCAACAATCATTTTCTTTCGAATATTTCCAAACTCTATAGTAGAATTTGAATAAATTTCATGAGCATAAACAGTATGTCCAATTATGGGAGTTAATAATATTGACACTAAAAGTATAGCTAAAACTTTAATGTAAATTTGACTAACTATGGATTTCATAGTTTTCCTCCTCTTTTGTTTTCTATAAATTGATAATTTACCGTAGAATTTTATCATATACTTTTTAAATATACAATATTTCAAGGAAAAATTTATTAATTTTTTTACTGTGAAAATATAATAGAATCACTAGACTTATACTAGTAGCTCTATTATATTTATTAAGGATTTATTATTATGACACCACTTTACAAGTAATTAAAAATTAATTTTATAAAAAATGAACCAAATTCCTAAAAACTGTGCAAACTATTAATACACCCAATACTAATAAAACACAGGAGGAATTTGGTTCTATGAATAGTAT
>NZ_WHJC01000294.1 GCF_009295725.1 Clostridium tarantellae | reverse complement strand
ATAAAGAATTTTGTCGCACGAAAATTGTTACTCTCATATTTATTGTTTGCTATAATTTAAATTGTGTGAATATTTTCGCGTTTTTTCGAGTTTTTTTTCGTTTTATGTAATAAAATTACAAAATATGATAATATATAGATATTTTGTAATTTAATTTTGAAAATATTCTATATAAAAGTATTAGGGTCATTTTCTAAATTAAAATTACTAATAATTAAGGAGACAAGTATGGAAGAAAAAACTTTAAATATTAATGAAATTTTATATTCCATTAGAAAAAGGTTTAAAATTGTAGCTTTCTGTACTGGTATTATTATAGTGATATTCACTATAATAGCTTTTAAGTTTCAGAAACCAAAATATTATGCTACTACTAGAGTGTTTGTAGGTAAGTATGAAGAGTCCAAGCTTTATACTAGTAATGAACTTGATAGCTACAAACAATTAATGGCTACATATATGGATTTGGTTAAAACTGAAGATATAATAGCTAAAGCTTTAAAAGAAAATGAAAGCGACAAAACAGCGGGAGAAGTTTTAGGATCATTACAATTAGTAGCAAGTGATGTATCACCAACTATGAGAATAAAAGTAGCTGGAAAAAGTGAAGAAGATGCTAGTAAAACTGTAAGAATAGTTTTAACAGCCTTTGATAAAGTAACTAAGGAGCTTTTATCATCAGCTAAAATAGGTGTAATAGATTCTACAAAAACTTTTACTGTAAAACCAAACAAATTTAAATTTTCTTTAATAGGTTTTATATTAGGAATTGTATTAAGTTTAGCTATTGTTTTTGTATTAGATTATTTTGATAATACAGTAAAATCTAAAAAGGATTTAGAAGCAATGTTAGAACTACCTATTATAGGAACTATACCAAGAGAACACTTTTAAAATATTATAAGAAAGGAGAGAAGTATGTGCTTATAGTTGAAAAAGAACCTAAATCAATATGGGCTGAAACTTATAAAAGTTTAAGGACTAATTTACAATACTTAAATTTAGAGATTGAGAG
Organism: Clostridium tarantellae; assembly: GCF_009295725.1. Taxonomy (GTDB): domain Bacteria; phylum Bacillota; class Clostridia; order Clostridiales; family Clostridiaceae; genus Sarcina; species Sarcina tarantellae. The sequence goes on along the minus strand of NZ_WHJC01000294.1, from coordinate 3,103 downwards.
TAAAACTATTTTAGTGACAAGTTCAGATGATGGTGAAGGAAAAACTACAGTTTCAAGCAATTTAGCTATGGTTTTAGCAGAAGATAAAGAAAAAGTTATTTTAATTGATTGTAATTTAAGAGAGCCTAATATTCATAATAAATTTGAGTTAAAAGGTGAAAAAGGATTAACTGAATTTTTATTAGAAAAAAATAAGCTTGAAGAAGTTATTCATGAGCAAAAAAATGGTCTTCATGTAATTGTAGCAGGAAGGATACCATACAATCCATCAGAGATAATAGGTTCTAAAGCTATGAATAGTTTGTTAAAAGATTTAAAAGATAAATATGATTACATAATTTTAGATTCACCAGCTATTCATGGATTTACTGATTCTAAAGTATTAGCTACAAAAACAGATTTTGTTTTACTTGTAGCAAGAGCAGAAAAAACTTTGAAAAATTCTATATTAGACGCAAAAAAAGAACTTGAAAAAATAAATGCTAATATTTTAGGAGTTGTAATAAATGATATTCCAGAAGCTGCTAGAAATCTTTATAATATGAGGATTAATAAAAAAGATGATAAGAAGAAAGGATTTTCTTTAATATCTAAATTATCTTTTAAAAGGCTAAATAAAAAGATTAAAACAGCAGATGCTTAATATTAAGGTTATAAAAAAGGTTAAATAGGTTTAAGGTTTTAAAAATAATATGTAAATGAGGTTAAATAAAGATAAGGGGGTGGGCTATATGACAATATCCCAAAACGTTAAAGTAGCATTCTTAGTATTAGCTGACATTATATTAATATCAATAGCTTATTTATTTAGTTTATATGTCAGATTTGCACCAGTAATGCCAAATGCATATAAAGAAGTTTATGCTAACAATATGTTAATAATAATAATGCTTTATATGATACCTTTTTATTTTTTAAAGATGTATAAAAGCTTGTGGAGAGTTGCAAGTATAGATGAGGTAATTATAGGTGGAATAGCGTGTTTTGTTGGTATGATATTAAACTTGTTAAGTATATTTGTTCTTTCGGTAGAAATTCCAATATCAGTTAACATTTTAGCAGCTATACTTATAACATTTTTTGTTGTAGGAATGAGGTTAGCTTTAAGAGCGCATAAAATAATGACCATACAATATCATTCCAAGAAAGCACATTCTAAAAGAGATAAGATTCTAATTGTAGGAGCTGGCTCTTGTGGAAGAATGATAAAGAGAGAAATCATAAATAATATAAATTCTAACTATGAATTAATAGGATTTATTGATGATGATAAAAATAAAGTTGGTACGCATATAAGTGGTATTAAGGTTTTAGGCACTAGAAATGATGTAAAAAGTATTTGTGCAAAATATAATGTAGAATTAATACTTATAGCTATACCTTCTATATCAGCAAATGAAAGAAAAAGTTTAGTTGAAATATGTCAGGAAACTAATGTTAAAACTAAAATAATGCCATCTATTAATGAATTAATAGGTGAAGAATTTAATTTAGGTAAAGCTAGAGATGTAGATTTAAAAGATTTATTAGGTAGAGTAGAAGTTAAGTTAGATAAAAAGGGAATAAAAGATTATGTTAAGGACAAAGTGGTATTAGTAACTGGTGGTGGTGGTACTATAGGATCAGAACTTTGTCGTCAAATAGCATGTTTTTCACCAAAGTTACTTTTAATTTTAGATATTTATGAAAATAATGCTTATGATTTGCAAAACGAATTAAAAAGAAAGTTTCCAAAGTTAAAGCAGCATGTAATTATATCTTCTGTTAGAGATAGAAAAAGAATGGAGCATATATTTAAAGAGTATGAACCACAATTAGTTTATCATGCAGCAGCTCATAAACATGTTCCTCTTATGGAATTTAATCCAGGAGAAGCAATAAAAAACAATGTAGTTGGTACATTAAATGTAGCAGAATGTGCAGATAAATACGGAGTTGAAAAGTTTGTATTAATATCTACAGATAAAGCTGTAAATCCTACAAATGTTATGGGAGCTACTAAAAGAATGTGCGAAATGGTAGTACAAGCTTTAAGTAGAAAAAGTAAAACGGAATTTGTAGCAGTAAGATTTGGAAATGTACTAGGTAGTAATGGATCAGTAATACCTTTATTCAAAAAACAAATTGCTGAGGGTGGACCAATAACATTAACTAATAAATATATAACAAGATATTTTATGCTTATACCAGAAGCGGCACAATTAGTATTACAGGCTGGAGGATATGCTGAAGGTGGAGAAATATTTGTACTAGATATGGGAAAACCAGTTAAAATTTTTGATTTAGCTAATGAGTTAATAAAACTTTCAGGATATAAACCTGGAGAAGATATTAAAATAGAAATTACGGGGTTAAGACCTGGAGAAAAGCTTTATGAAGAACTTCTTATGGATGAAGAGGGGTTAAAAGAAACAAAACATGAGAAAATTTTCATTGGTAAACCAGGTGATTTTGATATAAAAGAAATAAATTTAGCTATTGAACATTTAATTAATATAATAAAGTATGAAGATGAAGAGCTAATAAAAGTGGCTTTATCTCAAATAGTTAAAACTTATAAAAGAGAAGTTTTATCAGATGATGTATACGAGAAAAAAGCATCATAAAACAAGGACTAATTTTATAAAATTATAATTAATAATTAATATTTTACTTTTAGTAAATGGACATTAAATTTTAGTAAGGTTTAGATAAATTTAGGTTTTAGGTTAAAACATTTAAATTAAAAAATAGGTTAAATTTTTTTAGAAGCAAATTTTAATAATATATAAGGTAATATTTCAATAATAAAGGTTTTAGGTTAAAAATTAATAGGTTAAAAATAAATAAGTTACGGAAATAAAAATATTAAATCAAGGGGTTGATTTAATATAAAGGTTAAGTTTAGGTTTTTAAATAGATAAAGTTTAATATATAAATAAGTAATGTATCAGTATTTGATAAAAGATATAAGGTGTTATTCAAAGAGAACGGATTTAAAATAAATTTTTTAGGTTAAATTTAGGTTTTTAAAATTAATATAAATAAAAGATTTTAGGTTAAAAAACATAAGTTGAAACTTGCAATTGAAAATTAAATCAGGTTTCAACTTATGATTTAGTTA
>NZ_WHJC01000293.1 GCF_009295725.1 Clostridium tarantellae | reverse complement strand
GAATTTGTAATTCAAATAAAAAATACTAGATATAGTCTAATAAAGAAAACACCTAGTATTTTTTTGATTAAATATTATTTTATAGTTCTACAGTTTATAGCAACTGGTCTAGATTTTTGATTATCATAAGATACTGCAACTACTTTTATTCCATATAAAGTATTTTTATTTAATTCTTCTAATGTATATTCATTTATTTCTCCTGAAACTCTAGTAACTTCTACTCCATCTTTATAAACTATATATTCTTTAACAGTAACTTCAGTTTGTGGTGCTTCCCAATTTATTTTAATGCTACTATTACTTAAAGAAGTTCCTTTTAAATTTTGTACTTTTCCTGGCTTACCTTCCACTGGTTTAATCTCATTATTTACTATATTAAATTCTTTTTCAGGTAAATCTAATCTAAAGCCATCCATATCTTCTGCATAAGATTTAACTTTATAAACACCATCTGCTAGTCCTTGCTCAGGTGACCAAGGTATATATATTTGAATATCTTCTAAATCTTTTATTCTATCTACAACTGCTCCTTTTGAATCTAAAATTTCTATATTCCATTTTACAACTTTTTGAGCTATTCCTTGAATATATATAGAATCTTCAAAGTTTATATCATTTCCATATACATTATACATTGGTATTAATACATCTTGTGGGATATCATTTTCATTTCCCCACACTTCTAATCTACAATTTCTAGCATTATCATATACAATAGCTACTACTTGCTCTGGCATCTTATCTACAAAATGTTCTGTCATTCCAGGCTCTAATGGTACATACTCATTATCTATATATAATACAGTTCCCCAATATCCAGTCAAATTATCTTCCACATTAAAACTAATTTTAAATTCATTTCCATCTGGAGCTACTTTTAAATCTGTAACTGTTGGAGTTTCACTATCTACAGCTATAGGTAATTCCACCTCTTGTTCTTCTGCTCCTTCATAAGCTAGTTTACTCTTTGCTACAAATTTATATCTTCCATCTTTCACAAATTCTCCATTTTCATTTGTTCCATCCCATGGATCTATATCTGAAAACTTATAAGAAAAATTATTATTATAATAAGTATTTTTAGATAAATCTTCATATTTATCTAATTGCTTAACCATATTTCCTTCTTCATCTTCTACACTTATATCTAAATAATCTAAATTTCTTAAAACTGATAAACTTGGACCAGCCATATTTACATATGAATATGGTGAAATTGCAATAGCATCTAAATTAAAGGAATTAGTAAGAGGATCAAATCCTAATGGCATATCTTCTTCTGGTGCAAATACCGCAGTGTAAGAGAAAAATGCTTCATCACTTTCTGTAGCTAAAGGAGCATCTATATTTGGTCCTTCATCCCATTCTCCATGAAATCCCATAAGTGGTAAGCTAACTTCTTTATATTCATCATTTTTAGAAACAATTCTTATATAACCTTCTAAGAAAACTTCCTCTTCCATATCAGAATTAGATAAATCTATATTAATATTTAAATTTTCTATATTATCTTTATTTATTTCTACATTATATCCGTTAGCTTTATTTATCTCTTCACCATTTATAGTAACTTTTGCTCCATTTATTTCTCTATTATAAAGTTCATTAACTTCAGTAACTAAATCAACTTGTCCATCCCAGTTATTATCAATTTCTTTTTCTACTAAAGTATCTGTATATAAATCTACAAAAACTTCATATTCATTACTTTCATCAATTACACTTTCTAATGAAACAGTAAATTCTGCTTTTTCTTCAAACTCTTTTAATTCAATAGCACCTCTTCTTTCCATAGAAGCATTTTTATCATAAGCTATTAAAGGAGTTTTTATAGCATCAGCTAATTGTAAAAGCCCTGCCCCTTGCTCTCTTGTAGAATGAGGTACATTTTTATCTTCTTTATCTATTATAGTTGTATTATTCATCAAAATATTTTTTGCTTTCATTACTGTATCAAAGCTTTGCTCAGCACCTTTTTCTTTCATAGCTTGCATTAATATAGCAGCAGCTCCTGCAACTTGAGGTGTTGCCATAGATGTACCTGACATTGTTGTATAACCTCCATCAGGTGTTGTTGAATATATGCTTCCACCTACTCCAGAAATTTCAGGTTTAAATTCTAAAGTTGGTGCTGTTCCCCAAGATGAAAATTCATTTACTTTTAATTTATCACTTAATGGCATAACATTTTTCTTACCTGTTACTGTTCCTGAAATTGTTTGTCCACTTTTTATTAACTCTATTAAAGCTTCTCCTTCAGCCTTGCCTGTAGAAATTAGTGGTATGCTATATCTTGTTGCATTAAGATTATTTTCATAATTTGCTACAACAACTAATGCTTTAGCACCTTTATTTTCAGCTTCTTTTTGCATAACTCCATAACTTCCATATATTTGATCAGGATTAACAATTACTATTTTTTCATTACAATCCGTATTTCTAAAATCTTCACTACTTCCTTTACCTGCATAAGCAAATTCAAATTCGCTATTTATTCCTAGCTCATTTACTAAATTTGAAACATAACTTTGTTGGTCAACATAATTAAATTTTTCTCCATTTGATAACTCTATTAAACTTGTTGTAGTATAATTATTTTCTACAGAAGCCACAGCTAAAGCATATGGACTAACTGCTGGATCTCCTAAAGTTCCTATATCATATAAATCTTTATATGGTTTAGACATTAAAGGATGTCCACTATTTAAATTATAATAAGCATTTCCAGCAGCTACTACTAATAATACCCCTTCTTTAGTTACCTTTTCAATTGCTTCTTGAACTAAATCATCCTGTAATATGGAACCAGCATCACTACCTAAACTCATATTAATTACATCTGCTCCCATTTCAGTGGCATGTAAAATTCCCTTTGCTATATCATCTTCATAGGCACCACCCCAATCTGTGAATACCTTCTCTGCTATAATTTGAGCTTCTGGTGCTATTCCTTTAACTCCACCATTTTCTACATCCCCATTAGCTGCTACAATACCTGCTACATGCATACCATGTGCTCCATTTACTAAATCTTTTGGTAATACATTATTATCCATATCAGCCCAGTCATATCCTGTTGGTATTTTTTCATTATAATAAATATCATCTACATTTGTTGAACTTAATTTATCTTGCAAATTATTTTCTGTTAATTTTGCTTCTTCTTTTCCTTCTTCACCTAATTTAAAATCTCTATGGTCTAATTGGAAACCAGTATCTAAAACTCCAATAACCATTCCTTCTCCTTTGTATCCAAGTTCTTCCCATACTTGAGAAGATTGAACCATCTCTGTAGCTCCACCTAAGTTTGCTGTATATGTTTTAGCTATTCTTACTTTTTTTACATTAGGTAAATCCTCTAAAATTTCTATATCTGATACTTTAGCTTCACCACTTAAAGAATTAACTTTTTGTGAAAAACTATGTCTTAAATCAAAATTAGCATTACTACCTTTAATATGTTTTAATACTTTTTCTTGTATATTCTTATTGTCAGTAATAGCTGCTTTTCCTTGTTGCTTACTTTCTTCTAGTTCAACTATTATTCTAACCCTATCTTCAGCTTTATATTGTTTACCTTCTACAGATTCATATAAATTTTTATCACTATTAAAGTTAACAGCTCTTTCTTTATGCTTTTCTTGCATAATTCTATCTGCAACTTTTTTTATTTCTTCTAAATTTAATTTATTATTTGTTGCCTTAACTATCCCCCCTGGTAATAAAGACAACGTCATAGCAGTAGCTAATACAATAGCTCCAATCTTTTTGTTTTTTAACATAAAAAAGCCCCCTTAAAATTTATTTTATATGTTAATGTTTATTGATTTATTTATAATAATTACATATTTTTAACTATTTATCAAGTATTTTCTTTTTATTTTGCTTTTTTATTTTAAAAAAGTTAATTGTATTAACATAATAATTTATTTATTGTTTAATTTAATTTATTATTTTATTTTTTTATATCAATTTAAAATATGATAAAATTAAATGTACACCACTTTACAATAAATTTAACTAGCTAAAGAATCGTTATTAAGATGATTAATAACATCTTCAAGCGTAGTTATATTTTTATCAAGTTGTATTGTTTTAAGCAACTTGCCATAAATTAATTCTT
>NZ_WHJC01000292.1 GCF_009295725.1 Clostridium tarantellae | reverse complement strand
TTATTTGCTATTATAATTAATAGATTTTATGTGTATATAATTTACAATATTAAAATTTCTTTAAAAATATTGAGTTATATAAGGATAAAATGAAGTTATTTAATACAATATATATTAAATAATATGACTTATTTAAATTCTTGTGATAATTAATTTTAATATAAAACAATTAGCACAAAGCATAAATACAATAATATATATATATACTATTGTATTTATTAAATAGATAAATGGAGGTATGTTAAAATGAAAGTTTCAGAAAAAGAGTTTCAACATGAATTTTCAGTACAAGCTATAGATACATTATGTCCTTTAGTAACTTTTCTTAACAATAATAATATTGGGACTTCATTAAATGAATTTAATTTTAGTAGTGGTTGGAATTATGAAACAGTTAGAGTAAATGAAAATTATGAGGGAGATAGTCATTGGACAATACAATCAGGAGCAAAAGTAACAATTAAATTTGTAGCAACTGAGTTTATAATAATAGCAACTAAAGATCCAGCACATGGCATTATGACAATTTCAATTGATGAAGATAATCCTATAGATATAGATTTATATTCTAATGCTCGTATAGGAAAGCAACAGGTTTTTCAAAGTCCAGTTTTATCTAATATTGAGCATATTATAGAAATTAAATGCTCAGGAAGAAAAAATGCAAGTGCTACAGGTATAGCAGCTTATATAGATGGTATTTTTGTTTTAAATAAGAATGCACCATTAATACAAAATGAAATTCCCTCATTTAATAAAGCAAAAATAGTACCATCTAACTTTCAACATAAAGTTTCATCACAAAATATAGACACATTATGTTCCTTAGTAACTTTTCTTAATGATGGAAAGCTTGGTACTTCATTAAATGAATTTAATTTTAGTAGTGGTTGGAATTATGAAAAAAATAAATTTGATGAAAATTATGAAGGAGATAGCCATTGGACTAATGAATCAGGTGCAACAGTAACAATTAAATTTGTAGGAACTGAATTTATAATAATAGCTAATAAGGATCCAGGCTATGGAATTATGACAGTTTCAATTGATGGAGATAATCCTTTAGATATAGATTTATATTATAATTTTCATATAGGAAGACAACAAGTTTTTCAAAGTCCAGTTTTATCTAATATGGAACATCTTATAGAAATTAAATGTTCAGGAAGAAAAAATACAAATGCTACAGGTATAAAAGCTTATATAGATGGTATTTTTGTTTTAAACAAAAATTTGGCACTAAACAAAAGAGCAATTGCATCATCAAAAGAATATGATTATTTAGATCCTAATAATGTAACTGATGGAGTAATAGAAGTTATATCTAGATGGGGCAGTGGAAACTTTAACACAGGACAACAATGGATTTATATTGATTTAGAAGAAAGAATTGAATTTGATGAAATAATAATAAATTGGGCCACAGCGCATGCTACAATATACAGAATAGAAATTTCAAATGATGCTAATAGTTGGACATCTATCTATAGAACTACCACTGGCAATGGAGGTAAAGATGTTATTACTTTTAATTTTAAACAAAATGCAAGGTTTGTAAGAATTTATGGTGAAAAGAATAATCCAGATATTTGGCATACCATGGCTATATATGAAATTGAAATATATAATAGAGATTCTTTTATTGATATAAGAGGAGCAAATTTAGCATTAAAGAAAAAAGCAGTAGCATCAGCAAAAGAATATGATTATTTAAATCCTAGCAACGTAACTGATGGAGTAATAGAGTTTACATCTAGGTGGGGAAGTGGAGATTTTAATACAGGACAACAATGGATTTATATTGATTTAGAAGAAAAAACTGAATTTGATGAAATAATAATAAATTGGGCTACGGCTTATGCTACAATATATAGAATAGAAATTTCAAATGATGCTAATAGTTGGACATCTATCTATAGAACTACCACTGGCAATGGAGGTAAAGATGTTATTACTTTTAATTTTAAACAAAATGCAAGATTTGTAAGGGTTTATGGTGAAAAGAATAATCCAGATATTTGGCATACCATGGCTATATATGAAATTGAAATATATAATAAAAATTCTTTTATTGATATAAAAGGAGCAAATTTAGCATTAAAGAAAAAAGCAGTAGCATCAGCAAATGAAGTAGATTATTTAACTCCTAATTTAGCCACAGATGGATTAATAGAGCTTAAATCAAGGTGGTCAAGTGGAAATTTTAATACAGGACATCAATGGATTTATATTGATTTAGAAGAAAGAACGGAATTTAATGAAATAATAATAAACTGGGCAAAAGCTCATGCCACAATATATAGAATAGAAATTTCAAATGATGCTAATAGTTGGACATCTATCTATAGAACTACTAATAGTACTGGAGGAACAGAAATAATTAATCTAAATCCTAAACAAAATGCAAGATTTGTAAGGGTTTATTGTGAAAAAAACAATCCAGATATTTGGTATACTGTAGCTATATATGAAATTGAAATATATAATAGAGAATTTTCAAAAATAACAAGTGAAGTACTTTCTATGGATGTAAATACAGTTATAGAAGAAATTAAAGAACTTTTGGTGAATAAAGGAGATACTAAGTTGAATTTACCTTTAGTTCCTAAGGGGTTTACAATTAAAGTTGAAAGTTCAGATTTTATTTCCATAATAGATAGAAACGCTAATATATATACTCCATTAGTTGATACTAATGTTAATGTTAATATTAAAGTTTCTGATGAAAACGGAAATTATTCAAGTAAAGATTTTCAAGTATTAGTGCCAGGTATGTATAATACTATGGGAATTAATAAAAAGCCAAATGTAATTCCTAATTTAAGAGAATGGATTGGACTTGAATGAAGTTTTGTACCTGAAAATAGTGAAATAGTAATTGATGAAGATTATAATGATGAATTAACTATTATTGCAAATAAATTTGCAAAGGATTATAAAGTGGTTACAGGAAATGATATTTCTGTAGTTAGTGGAGAACCAAAAGTTGGAGATTTTTATATAACTTTATATTGTGATGATAAAGGAATAGGTAAATAAGGAGTTTTTTGTATGGACTGTTTTTTAAGTAAAAAAATTCTTGAAATGATTTTTTTTTATGATGATTTTTTTTTAGAGAAGAAAAATGTAGTTGCAGTTGGGTTAGGATCAAAAATTATTAAAAATATGGATACTAAAGAACCGTGTTTAAAAGTTTTTGTTGAAAAAAAAGTTCCTATAAATAAATTATTAAAAAATGAGTTATTACCTAAAGAAATTTTTGGTATGAAAATAGATGTAATAGAAGTTGGTAAAACCCCTTCCTTTTTAACTTATCCTTCTGATAAAGTTAGTTCTGATAATAAATTTCAAACAAGTAATAGATTTCAAACAAGACTTAGACCAATAGAACCTGCTTGTTCTATTTCTCAATATAAAAATATGTCAGCTGGAACCTTAGGGGCTATAGTATTTGATAATGAAACTAATGAGCCTTATATATTAAGTAATAATCATGTATTGGTAAATCAAGATGAGCCAAAAAAACAAATGGCTATACTACAGCCTGGACATAAATATGGTGGCTCTAGTAATCTTAATATAATTGCTATGGGTACTAGATATATTCCTATTAAAACAACAGATTATAACTTAGTAGATTGTGCTGTTACTAAAATTTTACCACATGTTAACTACCTTAAAAGAATTTTTATCATTGGTGAAATATCAGGTATTGCAGATGCTAAAGAGAATGAAGAAGTAGTAAAGGTAGGAGCTACATCACAATATACTGAAGGAAAAGTTATTGCTACTAATGTTAGTTTAAGTGTATTGTCATCTCATAAAGTAAAGTTAAGTTATAAAAATCAAATAGCTGTGAGTAGAATGAGTGAAGACGGAGATTCAGGTTCTATATATCTTAATTATAAAACCAAAGCTATTGGATTAGGCTTTTGTGCCACAGATACTACAACATTTCTAAACCCCATATTTTCTGTTTTAGCATCTTTAAATGTTCATTTTTAATTTGAAAAATCCATGTTATTATTATAATAATTATAAATTATTTAAATGTATAGGTAAATGCCTATATATTTTATTTAAAATTAATATTTTACCTTTCGATAAAATAATTTTATAATTAAAAAGCAAATTAACTTT
>NZ_WHJC01000291.1 GCF_009295725.1 Clostridium tarantellae | reverse complement strand
ATATATAAAATAAAATTTATAAATTTTCTATGCTAAAATGAAAATTCTTTAAAAAAATAAACACCAAACCATATATTTAGATATTTTTATCTTCTAAAAAATAGTTTGGTGAATAATTCGGGTTAAAATATTAGAAGTAAAAAAATTAATAATCTAAAAGGAATACAAAAAACCAGTAGGTAGTTTTGTTTTTTACACAAAACTATCTACTGTCCCAAATTTATAAATTTATTTTCTAATATTTATTTATTTAAGTTATAATCATGAATATATCTATATAAAGTAGCTCTACTAACTTTTATTAGCTTTGCAAATTCTACCGCTGTAATTTCTTTATTAGTCCATTTATTATAATATTTAATAAACTCTTTAGGTAATTTAGTTTTAGGTCTACCTAAGGTGTTACCACTTTTTGTTCCATATATTCTAGCTTTTTCAATTCCTTCACGAACTCTTTCTACTATAAGTTCTCTTTCCATTTCTGCTACTGCACCTAATATGGTAAGCATAAATTTATACATATCACCATTAGTGTTAAATCCTTCTTTTATAAAATGTACTGTAACATCTTTATCTTTAAAATATTTACAGATATATCTTAAATCATCAACATTTCTTCCAAGTCTACTTATACTTTCACAATAAATATTATCTCCAGCTTTTGAATTTAGCATAAGCTTATTTAATTGAGGTCTTTCTTTATTTTTTCCACTTACTTTGTCTAAATACCTTTTATCTATTTTTATATTATTAAAGACTAATTGTTGACGACGTTCATCTTGTTTAGTTGTACTAATACGTTCATAACTAAAATTCATTATTACTTTTGCATCCTTTTCTTATAAATGTACTTTTGTTTTAAAATAAAATTAAATAAAAATATTTTTTATTAATGTAATTGATTTAAGTATTTCATAAATATTTAAGGAGATGATTAAGTGAAAGGAAAAAAAGTAGTAAAGATACTTTTAATAGGTTTAATAGTTTTAGGAGTTATACTGGGGTTATGTGGTAATAATCGTAAAAATAAAATAGATACTTCAGCAGAAGGAAATCAATTATTTTTAAAAGAAGTTGAAGAATAATTGATTTAAATTTAATAGCAGAAGTTTAAAAAAATCCTTTATATATTCATATTATATGATTTATAAAGGATTTTTTATTAAAGAATATTATTTAGCCAAATCAACTACAATATCATCAAAAACAATTTCTTTTACTTCTTTAGGTTTATTTTCATAAGTTATAGATTTTTCATTACCATTGCTATCAGTTTCAACTCCACCACCTTCTAATCCATTTTCTAGCGTAGCTTTAGGAGTTATTATAAGTTTAGTTGCTCCATTTTTAGCTTTTTCAAAGGTTTTACTCCAATCAATATCGTTATAACTTGTTCCACTGCCTCCATTACCTTCTCCAGTATATATATTACCTAAATCATCTTTAATCTCTAAATCTAAGTAAACAGAAGACCAATTTTTATTTACTTCTTCATTAACCTTTTGGGAATAGGAAATGAATATTGACATAGGATTTATGTTGATTTCTTTTATGGTAGCAGTTATCCCTTCTTTTTCAAAACTTTTATTTATAACTTGTGTATTTCCTTTTTTAGCATTTAAATTAATATCAAAATCCCAGTTTCCGTTAATACATTTAGATTTTTCTTCACCTACAGAAATTTCATTAATTTTAAGTGCAAAATTTATAGAATCTTTAGGATTTTTAACTAAATCATCTGAAGTTAGATTTTGTTGTCCTACATAAGTATTAGTATCAACTTTAACAAATTTAGACATACCACCAAAACCTGAAGTATTTAATCCATCATTCCATAATATATCAGGAAAAAAGTTAATATTTTCCCCAAAATCTTTATCTGTTTTTATAGTGTAAGTTAGATTTAATGTTCTTCCATCAAAAATAGCTTCATTTACTGTTACACTGATGCCATTAGAAACTTTGGTTACATTAATTTCATTAGCATTTTCTTTAAAGTTATCATATAAGCCTGTTTTTCCTTTGTCTAAAAATCTAAATATATCACCAACTATAGGAACATTTTTAGCATAGGCAGGAAAAGTTATTCCAAAGGTTGCAGTTGATACTATTAATACAGTGGCAGCTGCTATACCTTTCATTTTCCATTTGTTTTTCTTTTTAATAGACTTTTTTAAATTATTTTTAATTTTAGTTTTTTCTATATCATTAATTTCCATTTCTTCAAATTCACTTTCATCTATATTTATGTCATTAAATAATTCATATAAATCTTTCATACTACACAACCCCCAATTTAAATTGTATTAATTTTGGTTTTAACTTTTTCTTTCCACGACATATTCTATTATCTACACTAGCCTTTGTAATTCCTAGTGCTAAAGCAATATCTTGAGATTTATTTCCTAAAAAAAATTTTCTTATAAATATTTCTTTATCTAGAGGTTCTAATGTATTAATTACTTTTAGAAGTTCATCTCTATTTTCTATAGTAATAATTTCATCTTCTACAGAATTATTACCTAAATCATTTATATAATCTAAAGTAATTTCTTGCTTTTTTACTTCTTTTCTGTAATAGTCAATAGCTTTAAATTTAGCTATTACACAGAGCCATTTTTTAAAATCTTTAATTTCTCCATTAAATTTATTTGAGTTATTCCATATTGAAAGAAAAATATCATTAATACATTCTTCTATTATTCCATTATTTCCAAGGGGAGAAAGTACTTTATAAGTTATTCCCTTTACTAAAGGTAAATACATATCTACAATAAATTCTAAAGCATCTTCTTTTCCTTTTTTTAATCTTTTTACATAATTATTTTCATTACATGACATAGTAGTCCTCCTATGTTTATTTTTTAAAAGAGTTATTTTATATTTTCATCTATTTTCGTAAAAGCTTTTACACCTTATATAACGTAAGAAAAAAATTTTATTATCATAATAAACAAAAAAATATAAAAAATCTAACATATTTTTTTCTACCATACAATTTAAGCTATAAAACAAAATTATAAAAGAAAAATATGTTAGATTACAATAATTATTTTATAAAAGAAATTTAGATAAAATAAAGCTTTTATATAAAAAATATTAATTTAAATTTGTGAAAAAATTAAATCTTAACAATAAAAGACTATATCTTCCTAAACTATAGATATATTTTAAATTATATCTAAAAATACGAAGATATAGTCTTTTATACATTCTTATTTGATTATAAGAGTATAATTTAAATCTGCACTACATTTATATTTTTTTCCTTAAATCTATTAATTTCAGTAATATCAGCCTCTGATGTAGTTATAATATAAGAAACTCTATTAAGCTCTCCAATAATAAAATTATGATCTTTTCCTACTTTAGTGCTATCAGCAAGTATAATAGTAGGTCCATTGCATCTTTTAAGCATTAACGTATTTATAGCAGTTTCTTGAAGTATAGAGGTACTTAATCCTGATTTTGAACTAATGCCACTTACCCCTAAAAAACATTTATCAGCTGTTATTTTAGATAAAATATTTATAGCATAATCTCCTACCATACATTTCTTTCTTTTATTTACTTCTCCTCCAGTAAGAATTAATTCAATACAAGGATTTTTAATTGATAACAAAGCATTTCCATTGTTAGTTATTACAGTTACATGTTTATCTTCTATAAATTCAAGAATTTGTATTGCAGTAGAACTAGAATTTATAAATATAGTATCTCCATCTTCAATTAAACTAGCAGCATATTTAGCTAAGGATTTTTTTACGGTAAGTTCTTCTTCATAAGTATTATTTATATTTTCATCTTCATTTAAAGAATAATTTACTAACTTAGCTCCACCATAAAATCTTTCTACTAGACCTTCCTCCTCAAAGAATTGTAAATCTCTACGTATAGTAATTGGAGATACATTTAAAGAGTTTGCTAAATCATCCGTTTTTATAGTATGTTTTTCTTTTAATTCATTTAAAATAAATTGTTGTCTTTTTGATATAAAGTCTTTGCTTTTTTTCATAACTCCTCCTATTATTGAAAATCAAGTAAAAAGTACTTGCTTATCAATTTCATATTATATTTTTACTTTAATTATAATTTATTTTTGTAAGTACAAGAGTAAGTTTAACAATAAACTTAAACTAAGTTTTATACTTATAT
>NZ_WHJC01000290.1 GCF_009295725.1 Clostridium tarantellae | reverse complement strand
AGACCGGGGGATATCTCGGATTATATCATAATATTAAAAATATATTTGAAAAATTTAGAAATTTTGCTTATAAAACTAAAAATAGCATTTTTGCTTTATGCAAAAATGCTATTTGTCTACAAACTGAAAAATAAAAAAAGAAACTTTAAAAGTTTCTTTTTTTATTTTACTTAATCTAATCCCATTTTAATAAGATCTTTTGCAATTCTATCCATTAATTCGGCATCTATTTCTTTTTTTTGTTTATTTTTTACACAATCAGATCTTTTTCTTGAAGCCTTATAAATATCGGATAAAGTTTTATAACTAAAGTCATAACCTCTTTCTTGCAATTCTGCAATAAAAAATTTATCTATTTTTGCCATCATAATAAATTCCCCCTTTTTATTTAAACTAAATATATAAATCATTAATTAATGATTTGTTAACTTCTTCAAATTCTTCTTTAATTAATTCTCTTTTCTTAAAGATTTCATATTGTGTTTTATGCCAGTCATAATAAAGCATGTACACATAATTAATATTATCTTGTTCTTTATAAACATCTAATTCATGATTTTTATACATTTTATGAGCATCTTTAAAAAGTCCACCAAAAACCATTTCTTGTTTGCCTTTTAAAGCTTTATAAAATGTTTCAAATACTTGTCTATTAATTAAATAATCAGTATCTTTAGCAGAATACTTAGCTAACTCATAAACTTCTTTATAGTCATTTGCTTTTGATTTTCTAACATCTACTTGTGTTATTAACTCATTTCTAGTTGACTGTTTCCAAAGTTCAAGCCATTTTTCTTGAGTTATATATAAATCTGTTTTTTTAAAATATGTTTTGTTAACAGCTATGATTACATGAAAGTGAGGATTATAAGTATTATAATTTGGTTCTAAATCTCCTACTTTTAAACCTCTTTTTTTATAATAATATTTCTTTTGTTTCCATAGATCTTTAGTAATGTATTTTTCTTTTTGGTAAGTTACTTCTAGTTTTCTTATGTAACCTTTAACTACTTTTTTTACTTCTTTAAGTTTCATTAATCTTTCAAAAGATTTATTATATTCTTTTATAGAACTTTCTAATTCATCTCCAGATACATTAGGAGTTGTTAAAGTTAAAAATATAAATTCTTTATTTTCTTCTTTTCTTAAATGTTCCATTAAAATACTTATTTCTAAACTTTCCTTGCAAGATAAACGCCAGGAACACATAGGGCAAAATCTATTTTTGCAAAAATTACCTTTGTATAATTTTTTATTTTCCAAATTTAAATCTCCTAATAACATTAAAAAACTTCCACAATCTTTTATTAATTCTAGCATTTTTTTCGATATTAATGGTTGAATATAACTACTAAACTTAGGATTTTTCTTCTTTTTACCAGTACATTTTTCTAAAATTGCATCTTGTTTTATATTTTGTTTTTTGGTATTATTATTCATGTAATTTAATATTGAATTAAAAAAGGGTATAAAAATCCCTTTTAAAAAACTTGCTCCTTTCTAGGTGGTTTATGATTTTAGCTTGAACAATTAAAATTATAAAGTTTTCCCCCTGAAAAAGCAAGTTTTTTTTGATTTAAACATAGATAAATCAATGCTTTAGATAGGTTTTTTATAAATTCGAATAGTTACCGATAGTATTAAAGAAAGAAAGAACTCCTTTCAGGAGTTTAAAAATTAGCTTAAAATAAGCTAATTTTTTTTAAATTTTTTTAGCAAAAATTTAAATTATATATTTTCAAGTTTTTTATTAATTTTTAATAAGTTCATAAGTTCAGCTTTTTTTCTATATCCAAGAATATTAAACATATTTGATATATCTACTGACATCATTTTTTCGATCAAAAATACATCTTCTTTTCTAGGAGAATCTATAGTTCCCCATATTCCATTTTCTATCAATATAATTCTTATTAATTCTGACATTTTTAATTTTTACAATATTTAAATTCATTAAGAAATATTTTAACTGTTCTACTTATTATTATTGGACTTGATGAGCCAGAAACTTTTATAATAAACAAACAAACTAAACAAGTTGAATATAAATAATAATAAATTTTGTTATATTATTGATTTAATTGTTTGTTCTTGTTTATATATCTTGTTTATATATCTTGTTTATTCTTGTTTAAGAAGTCTTTAAACTTGCTTACAGTCTAGCTTTAAAAGTTTAACTGTAAGTAAAATCTGTGCAACTGTAAGTAAAATCTGTGCAAAGTGTAAGTAAAATCTGTGCAAAGTGTAAGTAAAATCTGTGCAACTGTAAGTAAAATCTGTGCAAAGTGTAAGTAGTATTATAATTTACTTACACTTTTGTGTTATAATATCTTTAGAAGGGAGTTATATTATGACATATTTAAAGAATAATTTAGTAAGTAAATCTAATGAATTAATAGAAAAGAGTTATTTCATACCTACAAAAGAACAAAAATTATTATTATTAGCGATAAGTATGATTGATTCTACTAAAGATGATGAATGTGGAAAAGTTACTTTTGATTTAAAAGAAATTATAGAATTATTAGAATTAAATCCTAGAAATTGTTTTTCAGATTTAACAAGAATAACAAAATCTTTATTATCAAGAGTTGTAGAATTAAAAACAAAAGACGGAAATCTTAGACAATTTCAATGGTTAAGTGAATGTTATTATGAAAATGGAAAAGTAGAAATGCTAATACATCAAAGATTATATCCTTATCTATTGCATTTAAAAGAACATTTTACAAAATATAAATTAGAAAATGTTTTGAAATTAAATTCTAAATATTCAATAAGAATTTATGAACTTATGAAAAGATTTGAATTTCAAAATGAGTTTAAAATTGATTTAGAAGAATTTACGTATATTTTAAAATGTCCTGAGTACAAATTATGGTCACAAATTAAAGTAAATATTATAGATCCGTCACTTAAAGAAATTAATATTAAAACTGATATTAATGTTATATATGAATCTATAAAGACAGGAAGAAAAGTAACTTCATTACAATTTAATATTAAACATAAAAAAAATAAAGTATCAACTTCTGCTGAAAATTTTAATTTTGAAAAAAATGAAATAGATAAACTTAATAAATTATATGGAGTAGATAAAGTTACAGAATGTATTGAATTAATGAAACTTAAAAATAAAAAAATAAATAACAATTTAAATTATTTAAAAGGAATGCTAGAAAATAAAACTATAACTCAACCACAAAAAATATTAAATTTTACTAATTATAATCAGCGAGAATATGATTATGACAGTTTAGAAAAACAATTACTAGGATGGGATGATTAATAAAAATTTAGGCTTGTTTTCCCTAAAGATAGAATAAATATAAATATATACGTGTCAATGGTGCTACGCACACCCACAGGGGCTTTAAAGCCATTGACACGTATATATTTATATTTAAATTTAGAAATAGGGAAACAAGCCTTTAATGTGTAATTATATTACCTTCTCTTTATTTTTAATTTTTACATATTAAATTCATATTTTTTTGCTTTTATTCTTTCTTTTTCTTTAAAAAACTCTCTATATTCAGGTAATATTTTTTTAAATCTTATAAATTCAGTTAATCTTTCTGCTGCTGCTGAATCTATTTTCAATTCTTCTTTTAATCTTTTTATTAATTTATTGTTTTCATTAACTATTTTATTTAGATCATTTACTTCTTTTTTAAAATTATATATTATTTCTTTATAATCTTGATTTATATTTTCTCTTAATTCTTCTTTTAGCTTTTTTCTTTTTCTTTCAAAGTTTACTTCAGCATAATTAAAAGATTTTATTTCACTAGCATAATCTTTTAATTTTTTATTTATATTTTTGTTTTCATTTTTCAAATTTTCATTTTCTTTAGTTAAAGTTATATTTTCATTTAATAAATTTTTGTATTCTTGTACTATTTTTTCATAGTCTTCTTGTTTAACCTTTATATTATCTCCTAGAATCGTTTTTGAAGTCTTTACAAGACTAATATCATTAATTTTATTTAAAGCTTGTCTATGAGCTTCTAAATCAATTTTAACATCATTTAATTCTTTTTCTACTTTTTCAAGGTTTTTAATTTTAAATTCATGAATATCTTTTATATTTTTTTCAGCTGTTTTTCCTTTTCCTCTAACGACATCAAAATTATTTTCTTGAAGATATTTAGGGAGTTCTGTA
>NZ_WHJC01000289.1 GCF_009295725.1 Clostridium tarantellae | reverse complement strand
GAAAAATATATAATTTATGATATTATATAATAAGTGATATACAAAATATATTGGGATGGAGTTCCCGTTTAAATGCGTAAATGCTGATGACTCCTACAAAATAATTAATTATTTTGTAGGAGTCTATTATTTTACATGGAAAAAAAGGAGGATTACTAATGAAAAGAAAAATTATATTAAAATTAGGATTATGTGCATCTATAATAGGAATAATAACAGGTTTAATAATTGCATTATTCTTAATAGGATTAGAAAAAGCTACTTATTTTAATCAAAATTATAAATGGCTAATATTTATATTGCCATTTTCAGGTGCTATAATGACTTATGCTTATGAAAAATATGGGAAAAATTCTCATAAAGGTAATAATATTATTATTGAAAATATAAATGGAAGTAATGAAAAAATACATTTTATAATGGCGCCGTTAGTTTTTATAGGAACTATATTAGCGCATTTATTTGGAGCATCTGTTGGTAGAGAAGGTACAGGAGTTCAAATTGGAGGAACTATAGGAAGTGTTATTTCAGATAAAATAAAATTACATGGAGTTCAGAAGAGAATATTACTAATTTCTGGTGTGTCAGCAGGGTTTTCATCAGTATTTGGCACACCATTAGCAGGAACTTTATTTGCTTTAGAAGTAGCTAGAATAGGAAACTTAACTTATGAGGCTTTTTTACCAGCAATAATTGCAGCATTGGTAGGAGATTGGGTAGTTAAATATATAGGAGTTACACATACTCATTTTATTATTCCACCATCAGAGAGTTTTATACTATCTACTGTTATAAAAGTTATAATAATGGCAATTTGTTTTGGTATAGTAAGCAAATTATTTTCACTTTTTACTCATTGGTTTAAAGAGATATTAAGTAAATACTTAAAAAAATCTTATATGAAAACAATAGTAGGTGGTTTGTTAATGGTTATTATTACATTACTTATAGGCAATAGATTATACAATGGATTAAGTTTAGGATTATTAAGTGATGCTTTTAATGGAAATGTATCGTATTATAGTTTTTTTATTAAATTAGTACTTACTACTCTTTGTTTAGGAGCAGGATATCAAGGAGGAGAAGTTACTCCTTTATTTGTAATAGGATCAACTCTTGGATGTATTTTAGGCGGTTTTATGGGACTACCTTTTGCATTTTCAGCTTCGTTAGGATTAGTAGCGGTATTTGCAGGAGCTACTAAGACACCTATAGCATCTTTTATGATGGGGTTAGAATTGTTTGGAAGTAATAATATGATATTTATTATGTTAGTTTGTGTCATTAGTGTATTTATTTCAGGTAAAAAGGGTATATATGGTGCTCAAATATGGGGAGATTTATAATTATATAAAAATGCAGAATAAAAAAGTTATGAGTTTAAAATAAACTCATAACTTTTTTATTTTTTAATTATTTTCTTTTTTTTCAATCCAATCTAAAACTTCAGGTGTTAAAGAAGCAGAAGTTTTTGAATCTATTTTAGATACAAAAATAAGATCTTTTTCTGAAACAATACTTTTTAAATCTTTCAGTAGTTCATTTATATTCATTGAAGTATGAATAAGAAAACTTGATGGCATAAAATGAGCCCAAGCACCTAAAGACTTTATTTTTCTTATTAAATTAGCATCATTATGGTGGTGATGTTCATCATTTCCACATCCACAATTTTCATTATCTTCTCTTAAATGATATGTTATTAAATATATTGACATTTTATACCGCCTTTTTATTTTAATTTATAAAGAATTTAAATCTGTATAATAAATTTATATTTTATATTGTACTACAAATAAAAATATAAATCAATTGAAAATAAAAGTCAATTAATTATTGACAATGCATAAAAAATATAATATTATTATTTCATAAGATTAATGATAATCAATATCAATTAAAAGCATTATCAATTAGGAGGGTTTTATTATGAAAATTATATACTGGAGTGGTACAGGAAATACAGAAGAAATGGCAAAGTTTATTGCACAAGGAATAGAGGAAGCTGGCAAAAAGGCAGAATTAATTAATATATCAACAAATAATATAGATTCATTAGAGAATGAAAAAGTGGTTGTTTTAGGATGTCCATCTATGGGAGCGGAAGAGTTAGAAGAAAGTGAATTTAGTCCATTTTTAGAATCAATAGAAGATCAATTAAAAGGAAAGATAGTAGTTCTTTTTGGTTCTTATGGATGGGGTGATGGTGAATGGATGAGAAATTGGCAAGAGAAAATGGTTCAAATAGGTTGTGATGTTCCTTTAGAACCAGTAATAGTTAATTATACACCAGAAGGTGATACTATAGATGAATGTATAAATTATGGAAAAGAAATAGCAAGCTTGGATAAATAGTTTTAGGAGGGGTAGTAGCTGTGGGTGAAAAATTAAGTTCTTTTTATAAAATATTAAGTGAAATGGATAATAAAGATTATTTTGAGAATTTTATCATTTATAATACATCATTAGTTAGTGCGGGATTAAAACCTGCAGCTACTATAAACATAAAAAAAAGTGATTGTAAAAATAGTTATGGATTATGGTGCAGATATGGAGACTCATTTTTAAAAAATATTAACTTAGAATATATAGTTTTAAGAGATACTGAAGATTCAATAATATTATTAGTGTATGATAAAATATTATTAGAAATTTATTTAAATAAACCTTATAATAAATTATTATTGATAGAGTTAGGATATGATGAAGAAGATACTTTAAGTGAATGCTTAAGTAAATTAAAAAAGAGATATGATATTTGCAAATGTCCTCATGAATTAGGAATTTTTTTAGGCTATCCAGTAGATGATGTAAAAGATTTTATGAATAATACTAAAAAGAAATGTTTAGTTTGTGGATATTGGAAAGTTTATAATCGATATAATGAAGCACAAAAAACTTTTAGTTTATATGATAAAGCAAAAGAAGTTACTATAGATAATATTATTAACGGTAGGTGTACAATTAATTTAGCTCTGTATTTAAGAGAATATTTTTCTAATAATAAAATATTAGCATTATAATAAATTAACCATATGTTATAGAAACATATGGTTAATTTATTTAGCGAATAATTTTATAATTAACTTCTATATTGCTTATTAAATTTGCAATATTATAATCGATTACTGTACTTGCACTAAAAGTTTTTACTGTTAGATTATTTAATGATTTTGAAGTAATATTAGAATTTAATACTATTTGATTTGTACTAGCAGTATTTTTGTCTAAGTAATATAATATAGAATCTGTTATAAGTATAGGGGTAACTGTAGGTGGATTAAAAGTAACAGTAATACTATATGTTTTTTTTAAATTATTTTCATATATTAAAGAGAATTTTTTTAAGCCTTTTTCTAAAAAGATATTATCATTTATAGAAGGATTATAAAAACTATCATTTATATAAAGATAAGTGTTTTCTGGTGATGAAATTTTAAATGTGTAATAGTTTGCTTCAGGTATATCAATAAATCCTGTTAATGTAGCATAGGAACAATTAATAAATTGCTCATCTTTAATTTTGAAATTTTTTGCTATTCCTTCTCCTAAAATACTTCGAGAGTCATCAGGATTTTTTTTATATAAGGTATAATATAATCCCGAAGAAAGGTTTTGCTTAATTATTTCATCTTGAGGATTTTCTATAAGAACTTTAGCATTTATTTTTCCATTATCAACCAAAAGAGTAGGTATACCTCTTTTCATAATTTCCTGAATATAAAATTTTTTTTTCATAGCTAAATTAAATGAAACCACAGTAAAAATATTAGAATATCCTTGAGCTGTTATTACAATACTTTTATTAAGATTAATATAGTCTACATTTGCAACCATAGAATAGTTTATTAATTCTTTTATTTTAGGATTTTCATTAACATTAGGAGATGCTGGAGTATATGGCTCAAGAGCATCTACGGAACTTTTGTTATTATCAATATCTTTTGAAAATAAAGAAAGTATTTCATTACGAATAATTTCTTTTGTTAAAAATTTTTCTATAAAGTCAGAATTACTAATAGTAGAGGTTATTTTTAAATCATCTAAAATTTTTTCTGTTTCTAATTCGCCTAATAAAATTCCTTGAAAAGATTCTTCAATTAATTTATTTATAAAATTACTTAATGTACCATTAATACTCATAAAAAAACTCCTAGAAAATTATATTT
>NZ_WHJC01000288.1 GCF_009295725.1 Clostridium tarantellae | reverse complement strand
CCATTATTAGGTGTATTTATTTATTTTTCTATGAAATCAAATAAAAATTCTATTAAAAATAATATGTTTTCTTTAATAAGTAGAATATTAATATTTATTCTTCTAATAGTATCTTTAAGTGATATAACTATAAGCTTAAAAGGAAAAAATATATCTACTATATTTTTATTGGATGTATCAGATAGTGCTATGAGTTTTAGAGAAGAAGGAATAAAATTTATAAATAATTCTTTAAAAAATATGCCTAATAGAAATAAAAGTGGAGTAATAGTGTTTGGAGCAAATGCAGAAGTAGATAAGTTTATAATAGATAATAAAGAATATAATGAAATATTATCAGTGCCTATAATAAATTCTACTAATATACAAGAGGGTATTCAATCAGCAATAACACTATTTCCTAAAGAATCATCTAAAAGGATTGTACTAATAACAGATGGAGAAGAAAATGAAGGAGATATGTTAAAAACCACACCTTTATTAAAAGAAAATAATATAGATTTAAAGGTATATAAAATAGAAAATGGTAAGTCAGATGAAGTTTATGTAGATAGTGTAAAAGTACCAGAAAATATTAATATGGGAGAAGAATTTTCTATAGTAACTAATATAGAATCTAATGTAAGTACTAGTGCTACATTAACTTTATTTTCTGGAAGAGAAAAAAAAGGAGAACAGATAGTAGAAATAGAAAAGGGTAAAAATACATTTGTATTTAAAGATATACAAAATACAGGAGGATTTAAAGGATATAAAGTATTAATAAATCCTAAGATTGATACTGAAAAAGGTAATAATGAATATACTTGTTATACTAATGTACGTTCTAAACCACAAATTTTAGTTATAGAAGGACAAAATGGGGAATCTACTGGATTAGTTAACATATTAAATACTTTAAATAGTTCCTACAAAATAATAGATCCAGTTTCTGCCCCTAAGACTTTAAATGATTTCTTAGAATATAAGTCTATTGTTTTAAATAATGTGCATATAGATGATTTAAATAATGGATTTTTAGAAAATATAGAAACTTATGTTAAAGATTATAGTGGAGGATTAATAGTTACTGGAGGAGAAGAAGCTTATGCTTTAGGTGGATATAAGGGAACTATACTTGAAAAGATACTTCCAGTAAATATGGATAAGAAAGGGAAAAATGAAATTCCACAAATATCAATTAATTTAGTAATTGATAAATCAGGGAGTATGTCTAGTGATGGCACAGGAGTAAGTAAATTAACTTTAGCAAAGGAATCAGCTGTGAAAGCTTTAGATAATTTAAGAAATACAGATGAAATAGGTGTAATAGCTTTTGACCATTCCTTTAGTTTTGCAGTACCACAAGAACCTATGAGTGATAAAGAGAGGATAAAAGAACTTATTTCATCTATTTCACTAGGTGGAGGTACTTCCATATATCCAGCTTTAGAAGCAGCCTATGAGGCACAGTTAGAAAGTAAAAGCAAAATAAAGCATATTATTCTTTTAACAGATGGTCAAGATGAATTTGGTATGGAAGAATATGAAGAAATTTTAGAGGGAATGAAAAATAATAATATAACATTATCTACAGTTTCAGTAGGGACAGATGCTAATGGTACCCTTTTAGAATACTTAGCTAAAGAAGGAAAAGGTAGAAATTATCATACGGATATTTATACAGATATTCCAAGAATTTTTGCTAAAGAAGTATTATTATCTACAGGAGTGTATTTAATGAATGAAGAATTTACTCCTAAAATAAGTACATCTCATGAAATATTAAGTGGAGTAATTGAAGAAGATAAATTTCCATCTTTATTAGGATATGTGGGAACATCTATGAAGGATAAAGCTATTGAAGTATTATCTTCTAATGAAGATGAACCTATATTGGCAGCCTGGCAATATGGCTTAGGAAGAACGGTAGCATGGACATCTGATATGTCAGGACAATGGAGTGGGAATTTTTTAGCTTGGAAAAACAGCATTCAATTATTTAAAAATATTATAGATTGGAGTGTTCCAAGTTATGAAGAAAATGGGAAACTTAATATTACACAACAGGGTAATTATGCTAATATTAAATTTGAAAGTGAGAATGTTACAGAAAATAGTAAGATAACGGGCATATATACATCAGAAAATGGAGATAGTGGTGAGATAAGTTTAGAGCAAAGTGAACCTGGAGTTTTTTCTGGAAAAGTACAATTAAAGGATTTAGGATTTTATAATTTTAATATTAGAGAAAAACATGGAGAAGAAATGAGGGGAAATTATAACGGAGCATTTGCATTACAATATTCTCCTGAATATAAATTTAATAGTAATAGTGAAAAGTTAGAAAGTTTAGTTGAAGAAAACAATGGGAATTTTATAAAGTTTCCAGAAGAGGTTTTTACAGATAATATTAAAAAATCCTATAGGAAAATTAATTTAACAATTGCTACTTTAATAATTGCATTGATTCTTTTCTTTTTTGATATAGTTTATAGAAGATTAAACTTAAATATTAACAAATATTTATTAAATTTTAATAGCAAAAAACAGGTTATTAAAGATTCTTATGATAATAAAAAAGATATATTTAAGAAAGAAAAAATAAAATATAATTCTCATATAAAAACAGCTGAAGAAAATAATTTAAATAAATTAAAAGAAAATGAGTGTATTGAAAAAGATAACAGTAATAAAAAACTAATATTTAAAAATAAAAAAATAGCTAAAAATGATACTTCAAAGAAAGAACAAAACTTACTAGATACTTCTACTCTTTTAAATAAAAAAAAGGATAGGAATAAAGAATAATTAAGATTTAATCATCTCTACTAATAAAATAGTAGAGATGATTATTTATAAAAGTTATTTTATAAATGCAAAGATTATATTTATGGATTCATTCTAAATTATAATAAGAATTAAAAGGATAAAAATATTGAAATATATGTTTAACTTAAAAAAATAGGATTTTAAATTCTACAAGTAACATTAGTTACTTTAAGCATTAAAAGAGTAGTTAAAAATATTTCTCTGCAATTTAAGTTAGACACATAAATATATTCAATACAATTAGTAATTTTAAATCTATCAGTAATATTAGTTGGGTTAGAAACTGGAATTAAAGCAGAAAAAGGTATAGTAAAATGAGCTGAATGAATAGAATGACAATTATTTGAGGCTATATAAGTTAGTTTAAAATTTAAAAGAGCTTCTAAAGCTAATTTTTTATCAGTTATTATTATAGAAGGATTATTTGAATCTGTAATAGGACAGCAAATAATTTTTTTGCATAGTATATTTACATAAGAGTTTACAGAAAGTATTTGACATATGTCTAATTTATAAGGTGGAATAGTTAAATGCTTGCATATAAAAAGTTCTTGCCAATCTGTGTTGTTAGAATTATTTACACTTAAAATATTTTTTAAACATTTTAAAGGACATAATCCATATATAACAGGTTCCTGTTCAATAGTATAATTTTTAGTATCTTCACAAGGATTTTTAACATATAGGGAGTAATCCTCAGTACAAGGAATTGCTTTTAAAATTAAGTTATAGCAAATACATATGCAACAATGATTAAAAGATATTACTTTTAAATTTTTAATACAATGGGAAATATAAAAATCCATTTCTAATGTATCAGTTCCATTAGGTTCTGGTATTTTATAAGGTAAAGATATAGTTGAAGAAAAAGGTATAATTGAATTTAAAGTAGATATACTTTCATCAGTGGTTTTTGAAGTATAAGTTGTACATAAATTTAAGTGACCAATTATAATTAGTTTTCTTCCAGTAGCAGTATTACCTTCTAAATTAGAAATAGAAGAAGAAATATCTAAAGAATTATCATCTATATTTTTATATAATGCAGGAGTCATAATAACTTCTGTTTTTAATATTTTAATTTTACCATTTAAAGAATAAATAGATTCAATAAAGGGCTTTTCTTTTGGAATGCAAAGTTCTGATGTAGAAGAATTTTCTACCCAATATTCTGAGGAAAGTTCCTTAATTTCTTCATCAGAGCATAATCCGTTAAAAACAATAGAGGCATTAATATCTTCATCACATTGAGAAGATTTATTAAGCTTTTCTTTCATATAAAAATTGTAAACCATTATTTAATCCTCCGTTTAAAAGCTTTAAGTTAGTTATAATAGTTTATGAGAAACAATACAGCTTTGTGAGGAGTGAAAAAT
>NZ_WHJC01000287.1 GCF_009295725.1 Clostridium tarantellae | reverse complement strand
TTTAAGGGGCTACGCCGCATTTTTCTATAGACTTGTCAAGTTTTTTCTGAAAAAAAGAGCAAGATATATTTCTATACCTTGCAATTCTAAAATAAACAATATAACTTTTCTTAACTTAATGACATTGCATAATACGTACATCTTTTTTACAATAACAATATTATTTATTTTATAGCCTAGGTTAATGATACATTGTGATCATCCTGCTACATTAATATCTTAACCAAACCTTTTAAAATTTATTCTTAAAAAACAAAATTTATATGATACTTTTTAATTGAAATTTAATAAATAATCTTCTTTTCTTATAATTAAACCATATACCTTATGTATTATTTAAGTAAATTTAGTACATAATGTTACAGTATTAATTATATTTTGAAAGGCAGGTGAAACCTTAGTTATATTTATTTTAAATATAACTTACGGTATATTTATGAAAAAATTTATTTGTATTGTTTGTGGATATATTCACGAAGGAAATACTCCTCCTGAAATTTGTCCTATATGCAAAGTAGGACCAGATAAGTTTAAAGAAATGTCTAATGAACTTCAATGGGCTGATGAACATCATATAGGAATAGCTAAAGATATTGATAGTGAACTTATAGAAGGACTAAGAGCTAACTTTATTGGTGAGTGTACAGAAGTAGGAATGTATTTAGCTATGGCAAGGCAAGCTGATAGAGAAGGTTATCCTGAAGTAGCTGAGGCTTACACTAGAATTGCTTACGAAGAAGCAGAACATGCTTCTAAATTTGCAGAAATTCTTGGTGAAGTTGTTACATGTGATACTAAAGCAAATTTAAGTGCTAGGGTAGAAGCTGAATACGGTGCTTGCCAAGGCAAAAAAGATCTTGCTACATTAGCAAAAAAACATAATTTAGATGCTATACATGATACAGTTCATGAAATGTGTAAAGATGAAGCTAGGCATGGAAAAGCTTTTAAAGGATTACTTGAAAGATATTTTTAATAATATTTTTAAATTTTATTATTTTTCTAAAAAGGAGTTAATCTAAATGCAAAAAATAAATTGTACTATTAATACATGCTCTCATAATAATTCTGGAATATGCTATGCTAATCGTGTAGATATAGGAGGATTTGGAGCAAAAACAGATTGTAATACTTGTTGTGGTTCATTTTTAAGTCAAAACATTTACGGTAATCTTACAAATAATACAAATGATTCAAGTCATTGTACTGCTTTAGTATGTAAAGTTAATACTTGTACATATAATGATAATAGCTTATGTAATTTACCTAGTATTACAGTAACAGGGCATAACCCTATAGCTTACACTGAAACTAATTGTTCATCTTTTAATTTTAAAAAATAATTTTATTTATAAAACAATATATATTACTATTAATTAACTCCGTAAAACATTTGGTGTATTATGCTAAGTTTTACGGAGTTTAATTTACTACTCTATATTGTTAACATATTGACAATATTATATTTTTAATGTATATTGTTCTTATATGAAATACATATGTATTTCCACAAAGAACAAAGAGGTGATATTATGAAAAAAATATCTTTAATAAGTAAAATTTTTATATTTTTATTCTTAGGAATTATTTTAGGTTTAACATGTAAAAAATTCAACTTTACATTTCCCATAAATACTTTAAATACTTTTAGTGTCTTATTCGGAAATTTTTTATCTTTTATAATTCCACTAATAATTATAGGATTTATAGTTCCTGGAATTGCTTCTTTAGGTAATAAGTCTGGAGGAACTCTTTTAATTACTGTTTTAGTAGCTTATATTTCTACTATTTTTTCAGGAATATGTGCATTTTTTGCTGGTAAAACTTTATTACCTAAACTACTATATAATTCTACATTAATAAATGAAAGTACAAATTCCTTATATCCTTTTTTCACCATAGATATTCCACCAATTATGAGTGTAATGTCTGCACTAGTCTTTGCTTTTATTTTTGGAATTGGTATATCAAAAATAAAAAATAGTATGTTATTAAAAGTAGCTGAAGAATTTAGTTATATAACTTCTTTAATTATTTCTAAAATTTTAATACCATTAGTTCCTGTATATATATGCTGTATTTTTGCAAAATTAAGCTACAATGGTGAAATATTTTCAACTTTAAAATCATTTGCTATTGTATAT
Source organism: Clostridium tarantellae (assembly GCF_009295725.1). Taxonomy (GTDB): domain Bacteria; phylum Bacillota; class Clostridia; order Clostridiales; family Clostridiaceae; genus Sarcina; species Sarcina tarantellae. The sequence goes on along the minus strand of NZ_WHJC01000287.1, from coordinate 2,054 downwards.
GTAATTTTATTTTTACTACAAATCTCATATATAATAATTCAATTTATTATTTCTGGAATTATCAAAAATACTTCTCCTTTAAAGCTATTAAAGAATATGTTACCTGCATATATTACTGCTTTAGGAACTCAGTCTTCTGCTGCTACAATTCCAATTACATTAGAATGTGTAAAGAAAAATGGCGTAAGTAAAAATACTAGGGAATTTGTAGTTCCACTAGCTGCAACTATTCATATAGCAGGTGATACAATTACCTTAGTTCTTACATCTATGGCTGTAATGTATATGAATGGAAGAGTTCCAACTATAGAATTAATGTTGCCATTTATTTTTATGTTGGCAATATCAATGGTAGCTGCACCTGGAGTTCCTGGTGGTGGAGTAATGGCTGCATTAGGTTTGCTTGAATCAATGCTTGGATTTGGAGGTTTAGAAAAATCAATAATGATTTCTCTTCATGCAGCACAAGATAGTTTTGGTACTGCTACTAATGTAACTTGTGATGGTTCTATAGCCATTATAGTTGATTATTTATCTAATAAACTAAATAAAACTAGTAATACTGAAATTTTCATAGAGAATAACTTTAATTGTGAAACTAATCCTTCAAAATCTACATTGTAAAATTTCATTTAATATTTTATAAAAAGAAACAGAACTCTTGCAAATTTCAAGAATTCTGTTTCTTTTTACTAATATAAATACTTTAAGTAAAAATAATTCATTAATATAAATAATCTCTAGTAAGTGGTAAGTTATTATTAACACCTTTTGTAAATTGAATTTGATGAAGATCTACAACTCCACTATTAAATGCAGCTGCACAAGAACATAAATATAAACGCCACATTCTTATAAATCTATCATCAAAGTTTGTACATATTCTATAGATATTATCCTCAAAATTTTTATACCATTCTAATAATGTTTTAACATAATGTCTTCTTAAGCTTTCTACATCCACAGTATAAAAATTATAATCTGCTGATAAGTTTATAATTTCTCTTAAACTTGGTATAACTCCACCGGGGAAAATATATTTTTTAATCCATGCGTCTCCCTCAGATTCAGTTAATCCACTTATATAATGAAGGACAAATACTCCACTTTCATTTAACACTGAATTAACATTTTTAAAAAATAAGTCATAATTTTCTCTTCCAACATGCTCAAGCATTCCTACACTAACTATTCTATCAAATTTCATATTTGATTTTTTCAAATCTCTATAATCCATAAGTTTAACATCTAAATAATCTTCTAAATGCTCCTTAGCAATTCTTTCTTTAAACTTTTTATACTGTTCTTGGCTTAAGGTTATTCCAACACCCTTAATTTTATATTTTTTAACTGCTTCTATTAGTAAATAACCCCATCCACAACCAATATCTAATAAGGTTTGACCTTCTTGTAAATTTAATTTTTTTAATATATGATTAATTTTATTCATTTGAGCCTCATATAAAGAATTATTATTATCTTTAAAATAAGCACAAGAATAACTCATTGTTTCATCTAACCATAAAGAGTAAAAATCATTTCCTAAGTCATAATGATATGAAATCTCTTCTTTTTGTTCACCTTTTGATCCTGCTTTATGGAATATTTTAGGTAAAGCTTTGAAATTAGTTATAAATTTATCTTTATATCTTAAAATAGCATCAAGCACTTCAAATAAATTTCCTTCTATTTCTATAGTGCCATCCATATATGCTTCTCCTAAAGCTAATGATGTGCTATTTAATAAATCTTTTTTCTTTATAGGTTTCTTTAAAATAACCTTAAACAAAGGTTCTTTTGTTCCAACTAAAAAGTCTTCTCCATCCCAAAATTTTATTTCAAATGAAATATCATCAAAATTCTTTAAAAAGGTTTTAAAAAAAACTTTTTCTAAATCCACAAAAATTCCTTCTTTCGTAATTAATATTTATTTTATTAATTTTAAAATATCTTTCTTAAGTTTTATATCTTTTTACTAAAACTTATAATTTAAGGTTATTATATACGGCTTTTTTTTTCAATTCAAGCAATGCATAATTTCCGTAATAGTAATT
>NZ_WHJC01000286.1 GCF_009295725.1 Clostridium tarantellae | reverse complement strand
GGATAAAGGATATATTTTATATCTTTCTTTAGAATGATATGGAATATGATCTTTTCCATGTAAATTAGTAATTACAATATTCCCCTTTGCTCTAATATCATAAGTTAAATCTATATAATATTCGTAATCAAATTTAACAAGATTAACATTAGTGTTTATAGAGTTTGGCAAATCATTTGATGCTAATGTACTAGTAATAATTAATTCACTACTTAAATGGAATAGTTTAAATGTAACATAATCATATTTACTAGAAGCATCAGCAAATTTACCAAAAGAATAGGTTTCAATTACCTTATCTAAAGTATTAAAGGTTAAATAAATTAAATCTAAACCAGTTACTGTATTAATTTTTATAGTATTTGGAAGGGTTGGAGTTGGCAACATTATTAAAGGATTATAAGTTTTTAATCCTTTTTCAGTTATTTCAAAAAATCCTTCATAGGTATCTTTATTAAAAAATCTTTTATCAATAAAAGAACTTTCTCCATCATTAGGGAAATTTTTAAATTCTATTTTTTTATTTTCTAAACAGCCTAGCTCTATAATATCACCAAAATTAAAAGATGTATTATTTAAATTATATTTAAAGAAATTAGCATTCTCATCAGCTTTAATATAAGTAGATGATTTTATATTTTTATAAGAATCTCTTAGTTTAAATAAATAATACAAAGTGTTTTTTAAGTTAGCATTAGGTAAGCTTCCAGTAGAGGTAGTAATAAATTTTTTATTATTAGAATCAAACTTTATTGAAACTATATTTTCAAAAATTATTTCTTGTGAGTCTATTGATGTAAGGGTGAGACCATCTTCAGTAATTTTAAAACTTTGTGTAGATTTATATGGAGTATAAAGTTTAGTATTTGAATTTGGGAAGTTAGTGATTTTAACTTTATCTTCTTCTTCATATTGTAAAGTTATTATATATCCAAATTGAAAATCTGTATTATTAAAATCGTTAACAAAGTTATTACCATCATCATTTCCAGAAATTAAAGATGTTTTAATTAAAGTTTTTCCATCAGTTTCATATAAAGACATTACAAAATATTTTTCTGAGCCAGCTATGTTAGTTTTAGTACCTATATTATATACTACAATTTTTTTAGCTAAAATATCAAATTGCATATACATAACTAAGTTATTGTTACTATTATTTAATAATATTTCATTAGGCAATATATATGGTATTATTTTAGATGCAGTTATTTTAAAACTTCTTGAATTTAAAGTTTGCATACCATATGAAACTCGTTTATAGGGATAATTCTCCAAAAGTACTTTATTCGAATTTAAGAAGTTTATAACTATTAAATCATTATAGCTAAAAGACTTACCATTTAATTTATTTCTAAATTTATCTCCATTTTCTTTTCCTAACAAATAGGAAGATGCTTTAATTATTGAACCATCATAATTCATTAATTGAAATTGAAAAGCTACATCATTACTTGGTCCATCATAAGAAGTACCTGTAGAAGTAACAAGTAATTTTAAATTCTTTTCATCAAAATATATTTTGGCTATTTCTTTATTACTATTAAATGAATTAAAAATAAAATTATTAGGAAGATATGGAATTGATATTAATCCTTTTTGTGTAATTTCAAATTTTTCTACATTATCTCTAATATTATATTTTTCACCAAAGTTTGGCAGAGGGAATATTTCAACTAAAGATTTATTAGAACAACCAAGTTCTAAAACATCTCCAAATTCAATATCATTTGAAATATTATAAGGCGGATTAATATTTATAAAATCACCAGTTTCATTTCTATTTATTCTTCCTTCAAATTTTATATTTTCTTGTGATGAATCAAGTATTTTAAAATAGAAGAATCTAGCAGTATTATTTATAACTCCTGTGGAATAAGTTTGTAAATAAATAATATTTGGCTGTATTTTATCAAAGTAAATAATTAAAACAGTGGAGTCATCTTTATTTTTTAATTTTATTTTATTATATTGCAGATTATGAGGTACTAATTCATTAGAGTTTACTTTAAAAAATTCTGGTTCTTCTCCAATTTTATATTCTTTTTTACCATTATAATCATTTATTATTACTCTATGAGCAAGTCTATTTGATATTCTAAATACATTAAAAAATGGTGGTGTTTGTAATTGTTTATTATTTAAACTATTGGCAAAATTTTTAGCATTTTCTTTTCCTAATATTTCAGTATATAAATTTACAGCATCTAAGGAATACTGTAAATACTGTACATATTTATCTCCAATAGGTAATTCATTTGTACATATATCCTCTGTGGAAGTAGTAAGTATGTGAACAGTAGATTTACTAATTGGTTTAATAAAATATAAGGTGGTTATGTCCTTATTATCATCATTAGTAATTCTAATTTTGCTAGAAAATAATAGGCTCTCTAATCCTGTAATTAAAATTTTAAAAATATCAGCATGAAATTTTGGAATATATAAACTTTCTTTATTTGGATAATTAGAGATTTCTATCTTATTTTTATCTTTATAAATGAGAGTTAAATTATTAAGTCCATATTTAACTCTTTGACCATTTAAAGTTTCTTTAAAAGCATTTCCACTTTCATTAGAGTTTAAATTAGCTATTAATATGTTCTTTTCATTTTCATCTTTTAAGATAAAAGTTAAATAAACTTCTGTAGAGGAAGGGTCTGCTATAATACCCGTTGAAGAAACAATAATTTTTTCAGTAAGCTCAGTAAATTGAATGGAAAGTACTTCTTCATTAGTACTAGATTTAACAGTGATTTTATTTGGTGTAAAGACTGGATGAACTCCTTTTTCAGTTATAGTAAATCTTTCAGTACGAGTACCTGTTGGCATAGTATAAATATCACCTATATTAGGATAGTTAGCTAAAATTACTTTAGTATTATCTAAATAGTTTAAATCTATAGTATCTTCATAATCAAATTTTTTATTATTTAATAGGGTTTTAAAATAATTTGCATTATTATCACTAGATATATAAGAAGAAGCTTTAGAAATTACTCCATTTTTTAAGTTAAAAGTGAAGGCCTCACTAAAAGGCTCACCATTATAGAATACATTTGTTGATTTAACAACTAATCTTTTAGTAATTTTGTTAAATTCAATCCTAGCCATTTCTTTATCTTCATCAAGGGATTTAAAAATAAAAACAGTAGTAAGCATAGGGGATGACGGATCATAAGGAGCTAAGTTTTGTGGCAATGTTAAAGGGGAAGGAGTAATTGATAAAGAATAAGGCATTAAACCATTTTCTGTAATAATGAAAGTGTCTTCTAATTCTTTTGGCGTATACATTGGTGTGTTTGAATTGGGAAAATTAGTTATTTTAATTCTATCTCTTGCTTCATATTGTAATTTTATAATATCATTATACTTAAATTTTGTATTTGAAATAGGTACACCAGTAGAATTTCCACTAATGGTATAAGAAATTTTTTCTGTTATTCCATCAGAATCATATAAAGTAAATTTAAAATAATTTTCTCCTCCTTTTGGGTCTGTTACTCTTCCTGTAGAATTAACTATCACCTCATTATTTGTAGTATAAAATGTCATAATTATTACAGGAATGTTATTAATATCATTTAATATTATATCGTTTTGAAGTTTTATAAACTGATTTGAAGGCTGTGTATTAAATGGATCAGCTCCTTCATCCACATTAGGAGCATTTATAGGCATATTTGTAATAGTGCAGTTTTCCTTTGGTACTTGAGGTGTTGCACAAGTTATAGATGTTCTTTCAGCTAATAGGAACAAGTTTACATTTTGAAAAACAGTTTTACAATCCATAAGAGATAAAAATACATCTTCAATGCAGGTTTTTATGCAATAATTATCATTAAAAGGGTCCGCATTTGGTTCAATAATAATATAAGTACAAAAAGGAACAGTAAAATTAGCAGTAAAAACAGCTTGTTCTTTTATTAAAGCTGTGTAAATAATTTTAGAACAAATAAATCCATCAATTAAAATTTTTTTGCCAGTTAAAATCATACCTTCTGCATTAGGTATAAGACTTTTAGGAGTTTCTATAATTTTAGTACTAGTTATAGAAGTATTAATATAAATTTTCTCAATTTTTTCAATAAAATATTTGTTACAATCTAGCATTAAAACATCTGCTAGGGAAATTTGAGTCCAAGGCTTATTATTAAAAGGACCATTTTTATTAGTAAATTTTTTTATATCACATAAGGATACAACTTCATAATTATTTTTATTTGAACAATTACAATACATTTTCACCCTCCTTATAGC
>NZ_WHJC01000285.1 GCF_009295725.1 Clostridium tarantellae | reverse complement strand
CACTAAAAAAACCAGCAATGGATTCTTCAAACTCTTCATCTGCTATGTATGTAACAGATGGAAGAACTTCTAGATGGTCTAGTGGTAATTTTGCTAATGGACATCAATGGATTTATGTGGATTTAGGTACAGCTACTGAATTTAATACTATAAAAATCCATTGGGGTAGAGACTATGCAACCATCTATAGAGTAGATCTTTCTAATGACGCTATTAACTGGGCTTCTGCTTATAGAACTACTAATGGACAAGGTAAAATGGAAGAAATCTCTTTATCCTCTATGCAAAATGCTAGATTTGTAAGAATTTATTGTGAAAGAAATCATCCTACTATTGCTCCTACAGTTTCTATTTACGAAATTGAAGTATACAATATGTATGGAAATTCTACACTATCTACACCAACCACTCCACCAAAACCAATGAAACCTTCCACTAATTTAGCACTAAAAAAACCAGCAATGGATTCTTCAAACTCTTCATCTGCTATGTATGTAACAGATGGAAGAACTTCTAGATGGTCTAGTGATAATTTTGTTAATGGACATCAATGGATTTATGTGGATTTAGGTACAGCTACTGAATTTGATACTGTAAAAATTCATTGGGGTAGAGACTATGCAACTATTTACAGCATAGATATTTCTAATGATGCAAACACTTGGACATCTATTTATAAAACTACTAATGGACAAGGTAAAATGGAAGAAATCTCTTTATCCTCTATGCAAAATGCTAGATTTGTAAGAGTTTATTGTGAAAAAAATAATCCTATAGTTGCTCCTACAATTTCTATTTACGAAATTGAAATATGTAATATGTATGGAAGTTCAATTTAATAAAATCTTTAATAAATTTTAAATTTAATATTTATGATTTATTGAACTAATAATTATTTAGTTAGATAAGATGTTTTCTCATTTTATCTAACTATTTTTTATAATATTTATCTATTATTTTAATATTATTTCGTATTTTATAATATCTTTATTAAACTTACTAATTAATCAATTAAATATTACTAATTAAAGGAGTATAACTAGTATACTCCTTTTAGTTATAACACAGATTATTAATTTTCTGAAAATATAATAGTCATTGTATTTACAATAGGTGAAATACTCACTACTTATAGAAGTAGAAGCTTCCTTTAATTCTTTCTAGGCATTTATAGAAGTGAGCGAATACTCTAAAATTTAGTTAAATTATTATTTTAAACTCTTGTTATTTTTAAAGAACAGTTACTGAAAACATTGTAAAATACCTTTAGCAATAGCCTTAGAAATTTTCAATGCATTTTCTTCATTGCTTAAAAATAAGTCCTCCTCCTTATTAGATAGAAATCCCATTTCTAAAAGAATTACAGGAACCTTTGACCAATTAAAGCCTGTCATATCATTCCTATGAATTACCCCTCTATTTTTAATATTCAATTCACTACAATAAGTATTAATTATTTTTTCTCCATAGTTATAACTAGCCTCATAAATACCTTTAGTATTTTTATTAGATGGATCTGGAACAAGTACAGAAGCTCCCTTAGCTGATGGTGATGAAGCTCCATCTGCATGTATTCTTACAACTAAATTAGCATTAGCATTATTTCCTATATTAGCTCTATCCACATTTCCAAGAGCAATATTATTATCTTCCTTAGTCATAATTGCATTAAACCCTAAAGAAGTTAATTCGTCTCTAAGAAGCAAAGCAATTCTCATACAAATTTTATATTCAGGTACTTTACTTACTACTCCAGTAGCTCCTCCACCATCTTTTATCTTTAACTCCTTTGAATTAGGTTCTATAGGCTCTTTTTCTAAGTTGGCTTTAGAGGCATGCCCTGGATCTAAAACAATAGTTATTTTTGAATTATCTGTTTTATTTGTACTAGATAATTTTTCTTCTTCATCTTTTTTTGCACTAGCCAATTCTTCCTGTTTTTTAGCTTCTTCTTTCTTTATCTTGTCCTTTTCAATAAGTTCTTTAAGCTCCTCCTTATTCACAGGAATATAATAAAAAGGACTAGGCATAAATTCAGGCCCAACTTCTTCTACCTGTGAATTTGTATTTATATTTTCATCTAAATTTATTTTATCATTATTAAGAAAAAGCTCAGTACAAATAAAAAAAATGCACCCTAATAAAATAATTCCACAAAGATAAATATATTTCATTTACTCCTCCGAATTTAAATCAACATTTAATTAAACTACTTTTAAACTTAAATATTTCTACATGCTGTCTTCTATTGATTTTATTAATTTAACATTATATTGTTCTATATCTGTAAGCTGTTCTATACTAGCATTCACATAAGCATTAGGATAATACCAACTTTGTCTTGGAAAATAGGATTTAAAAGGTTCTTCCTTAAAAATATATCCATACCTAGCCCATATTTCATTTCTTGCTAGTGCTAATGTAGCTTTGCTCATTCCTGCTAAATCAGATTTATTTAAATATCTAATATCACTATCAGGTATTATATAGCCATTAGTGGTTATTATATTATAAGAAACTGAAGGAGTATTTTTAGATGAGTTTGCCTTTCTTTCCTTATCTAACTCTTCAGATTTTTTCTTTTCTTCTTCTGCTTTTTTCTTATCTAATTCAGCAATTTTTTTAGCTTCTATTTCATCTAATTTAGTTTTAGTTTCATCATAATAAAAAAAATCACTTTTATTATATCCATAATTTTCAGCATCTTTTATAATTTCCATAGTTTTTTCATAATCTTCATTTTGAAAAGATTTAACTGCTTTGTTCACATATATATTAGACATAAGATTATTAAAGTCCTTTTTACTTAATAAAGGTTCATAATCTTTTAAAATTTCTTCTCCATTATCTAAACCATTTAATACCTCTGAAACTTTTTCTATAATGTTACTATCATAATTAAACTCCATAGATTTACAATAATACTCTATTTTTTTATTTTCTATATAATTTTTATCACCTTTAATTTCATATATTTTTGCCATTATAGGTTTATAAAAAATCATAGCAAGTAGTAATATAGTTATTACTAAAATACTAATAACTATTAATGCTACTTTCTTTTTCTTACTTATAGGTTTTTTTTCTTTTAAGCTAGTATTTATAGTTTCATTAACCATACTTTCATCTATTTTGTTAAAAGAATAAAGAGAATCATCTTTATTTAAATTATTAAGAATAGGAATACTTTGATTTTCTCCTATTTTATTTTTATCTATTGGTTCACCACATTTCCCACAAAAAGCTAATTTTTCATTTATAGGTTCTCCGCATTTACCACAAAATTTCATAACATCTCCTTAAAGTCATTATTAACTCTATATGTATATGATTTTATTTATTAATGTTTCACATAAAATGTAATATATTTGAAATTAATTTAATATTATGAACTGTTAAATAATATATAGGAGATACTTTTATGTTTTGTAAATATTGTGGAAAAAATTTATCTGATGAATCACTTAAATTTTGTACTAATTGCGGTAAACAATTACAAGATACTGTAAAAGAAAATATTAAAAGAAATGATACTACTGAAGATTATATTGGAGCAATGGCATATAAAATAAAGGATATTCATTTAAGAAAGGAGACTAACTCTGCAATTAAATTAATTAAAGATGCTATTTTAAAACCTAATAATGCTATTTTACACTTTAAAAATAATTTATCTCCAAAAGCTACAGGGTTAATATATATACTCTGTACTATTATTATGTCTTTATCTACTGTATTTTTAATAAATTTTATAAAGGATAAATCTGTAAGTATAATGTTATTTGGCAACTATGGCTCTATTAGTTTAGATAAAAAAATTTCCTTTAAAAATTCTTTAGACTTATTACTACCAAATTTAAAAGTTTTTATGTGGATTTTTACCACCATAGTAATTGCCTATTTCCTTCTTATATCTTTAAGTTATCTTATATTTACATTAATATTTAAAAAGCCTTTAACATATTTAGATTATATGAAAGGAAATGGAGTAGCAATAATATTTCATACTATAATTACTTTATTACTATCTTTTACAATTGTATTAGGCTTTTCTTATGAATTTATTTTATTATTTTACTTGATTTTTGCCGTATTCCTATTTTCTATTGTATATGAATGCACTGCAACTCTTGTAAATGATAGAAATAAAACTATTTATCTTTTCCCAATTACTATTTTATTATCTAAAGTAGTTGCTTTATACACCTTGTTTAATTTAGCATCAACTCATTTTATGTCCTTAAATTATTTAGATAAAACTTTAAATATATTTAATATAC
>NZ_WHJC01000284.1 GCF_009295725.1 Clostridium tarantellae | reverse complement strand
CTTTTATATGGAGTATATTGATTTATGATAAAAAAACGTAAATTACCTGAAGAAACTAACCTAAATATTAATGATTTAAAATTTTATTATGGAATTCCTCATTGTCATACAGCTTTATCTACTGGGCGTGGAACACCCATAGAAGCTTTAGAATATGGCAAAAAAAATGGCTTAGATTATATGATAATAACAGATCATAATGGATATTTAAATGAACAAATAAGGGATAAAGATGGATCTACATTAACCAAATGGAAATTCCTTCAAAAATGTTTGTATAAATTTAATAAGAAATATGATAATTTTATTGCTTTATATGGATTTGAAAGTCATAGTTATCCTTGGGGTGATTTAAATATTATAAATGCTGATACCTACTTTAACGGTACTATAACTAATTTAAATCATTTTTTATTATGGCTACTTTCAAATGAAAATACTTTAGTTTCCATTAATCACCCTCATAAAACTATTGAAAAATTAAATTTTAATTTATATCTAGATAAATTTATCTGCTCTATAGAATTGGGAAATGGCTCTCCACCTAATAAATATTCTAGATATGATAAATATTATTTTTCTTTATTAGATAAAGGTTGGCACTTAGGAGCCATAAACTCTCAAGATAATCATAGAATGAATTTTGGAGAAAATGAAAATTTAACTGGTATTATAAGTACATCTCTTTCTAAAGAATCTATTATTAATGCATTTAAAAATAGACATTGTTTTTCTACAGAATCCAAGACTTTGAAAATGTTTTTTACAATTAACTCTACTTTTATGGGTGGAAATTTAACTATATATAAAAATTCTAATTTAGATTTTTATATATATGCTGAGGATTCTGAAAAAAAAATAAATAAAATTGAAATATTAACAAATGGAGGCACTATAGTAAAAAATCTTAATAACATTAATTTAAATAGAATAAAATATATTTTCAAAAAAAATACTTGTTTTCAAGAAACTTGGTATATTATTAAAATTTATTTAGAAGATAAAAAAAATGCTATTTCTTCACCTATATTTATTAGCGCTTCTGAAGAATTTCTAAACTCATAAAAAAAGTCTAAGTGAAAAACTCCACAATAGGAGCTTTTTACTTAGATTTATGATCCTTAACTCTATTTGGTTTTGCTTTTGGCTTAATAACAACTTTTTTATCTTTTTTAGGCTTTGGATAACCATTTTTATTAACATCTAAGAACCATAAAATAGAGATTACAAAGATACCTAATAACACCATCTTTAATATTAAACCTATATTAAAGAAAAAAGAAATAATAAATGAAATTACACTTATAGTTAAAATAATCCATTTATTAACTTTTACTTTATTAAATACATATCTACCTAACAATGCATAAGAACCAATTACAGCAATTGAAAATATTATGGCTAATAAAACAGATTTAATTGCATCCCACATACCTATACCTCCTTGTACATAATAATATTATAATATATTATATCCCAAACATTTTCAATGCCTATTTAGGAAATGAATTTTTACAAAACAAAAATTATATTATTTTTTTAATAAAATATTAAAATTAAAAAATATTTTTCTTACTTTTTTAATTTTTTGTAGAAATTTTGTAAAAGTTTTGATAGAATATAATCATGACTTTATGATTAACATAAGAGGTGATTTTATGTCTCTAATTAATACATCAATGCAATTAGACGAGCTAGACCTACAAATCTTAGATATTTTAATTAAAGATTGTAGAACGCCATATCTTGAAATAGCAAGAATTTGTCATGTTTCAGGTGGTACTATTCATGTAAGAATGAAAAAAATGGAAGATATGGGTATTATAAGAGGTACTAGAATTCTTCTTAATTTACCAAAACTCGGCTATGATGTTACTTGTTTTGTTGGTATACATCTTAGTGCAGCTTCATCTTACACATCAGTATTTGATGAACTATCTAAAATAAAAGAGATTGTTGAGTTACATTTAATAACAGGAGATTATTCTATTTTTGCTAAAGTTATTTGTAAAAATATATCTGATCTTCAAGATTTATTAATGAATAAAATTAATAATATAGAAGGTATTAGTAGAACTGATACGTTTATATCATTATCTCAGCCAATCGATAGAAATATTCAATTATAATAATTTAAAAATAGCAGAAGATAAAATCTTCTGCTATTTTTATTTTGTAAATGCATAAAAAAATTTTCTTTAGTAATACTAATAATATCTAAAGAAAGGATGTGCACTTTATGAAATCATTAAATACCATTGCTCTTTTATTAATTATTGTAGGAGCATTAAATTGGGGTCTAATAGGATTTTTCAACTTTAATTTAGTTGATAATATTTTAGGCATTCAAACAACTTTTACCAAAATTGTTTATGGTTTAATTGGTTTATGTGGATTATATGGCTTCTCTTTCTTTGGAAAAGAATAAAAAATAACAGGCATAATGCCTGTTATTTTTTAATTTCCTTTTATTTCTTTAATAATTTCAAATAATTCTATTGCTGCTTTTCTAGGACCTTCCTTTTCCATTCCATCTATTGCTAAACAAGTTTTTATTTGTCCAACTTTAATATTATTTTCAAATAAATTTTTAAAATAACCATCTAATAAAATATCAGTAACTTCTTGCTTTTGTGCTGGTCCAAAAGGATTTGCAAAATAAGATTCTACTAATCCATTTTCTGTTGTTGTTCCTTTTGCCATTCTAGCACCTGCTTTAAATATATTTATAGCTTCATTACAAGAAGAAAAATAAGTTATAGATTTTTCTTCTTTATCTACTTTTTCATAATTATTAGCATATAAAAATAAATCTACTTTATATCCTTGCATAATTTCTTTATAAGAAGCAACTGGTATAATTAATCTAGCATTTATTTTATCTGGATTCATAAATATACTTTTATCTATTTCTTTAAAAGCAAATCCTTGATCTAAATCATCTAATCTAACAAAGGCACCTATTTCAGTTCCATATCCATATATTCCATCTTCTTCTATTTTAAAACTTCCCATATCATCAAATACTATGGTCATATCACTTATATATTCTTCACTTAAAGTTCTAAAAGCTTCTAAACTCTCTGATTTACCAGCTCCACTATCTCCCATTATAACTACATTAGCTTCTGTTCCATCTTTTAAAATAACATTTACCATAGCACCATGTATTGGTAGATTCCCTTTTTTTATCATAATAATATTATGAAGTGTTAATATCATTTTTTTCATGTACCCAAAATAATCAATTTCTTCATGATAATTAACATAACCTAACATAATATTATTTTTTTCATCATCATAAAATACAGTTTTAAGTTCTTCATTATCCTTTGCCCCAAAAACATATACAATATCTGGTTTTTTACCCCTATATTCATCCTCTTTTGCTAATTCAAATAAATTACATAAACTTATTCCATGAGACATAAAATCTCTATGAAAATAAACATATGCTATTAGTTCTCCAACCTTAGCTGGATAACAAAACCAATCTTCTTTATCTAATCTAATATTTTTTAAAGGACTTTCAAATGTTTCTTTAAACATACCATCTCTAGTATTTTTTTTAGGATATGTAATAAATGGTGCTTCTAAAGATATTGTATCAATAAAAGAAATATCTTCTAAAATTTCATATCCCTTAGGTATATGCCATATAACATTATTAAGCATTAAACTTGCATTTCCACCTACTGCTAATTGTCTATATACATTAGGAGTTGATCCTAAAAGATTTTTTTGTATTCTTCTATAGAATCTTAAAACTAAATTAGCAAATTCTTCATTAGCTTCTGTAAAACTAACTGCTGCTATTCCATCTTTAATTCTATTATTATGAATAATAGTATATCTTTCTAGTCTTCTCCAAAAAGAATATACTTCTTCTATTAAATTTGAAAATTTTTCTTTATCTTCTAACATAGCTGAAAAACCTTCATTACAAACTATGACTTCTTCTGCTCTCATCATAGATAAAAGTTTCAAAGTTCCTATTATATATCTAGTTATCATTTTTTCATCTGTTGTTCCTGATGCATGACTTACAAATTTAAAAGTATTAGAATTTCTTTTTTTAGATTTTTTCAAATATGTTTCAAGTATCTTTCTAAAGCCCTCACTATCCATAATAGATTCAAAATTATTACAATATTTTACTGTAAAATTCATAGTTACTTTATTATTCTTTAAGCAAAATTCTTTTTTCATATATTAAAAGCCCCCTTATATATATAACTTATTTAATTAAGTATTATTTGTATTAATTTATTATTAAATAAACAT
>NZ_WHJC01000283.1 GCF_009295725.1 Clostridium tarantellae | reverse complement strand
TGTACGTACTAGTCTTAAATTTAAAATTAATAATAAGATTTATTTTAGCTCAAGCAAAAACTTTAATAAATAAATTTTAATACAATTATTGAAAACCTTTAATGCATTTTTATAACTTATATTTTGTAATTTCTTGTACTTACAAGTTGTTATTTTAAAAACTTAATAATTATAGTAAAAATTATATATATATTATGAGGTGAATTATTTAATGAAAAAAAAGAATGTATTATTAATTACCAGTGATCAACAACACTGGAATACTTTAGGTTTTTTTAATCCTGAAATTAAAACACCTAATTTAGATAGACTAATTAAAGAAGGTACTACTTTTTCAAGGGCTTATTGTCCAAATCCAACCTGTACACCAACAAGGTGTAGTTTAATAACAGGATTATATCCTAGCCAGCACGGTGGTTGGAGTCTAGGTACAAAAATGCCAGAAGAAACTTTAACCATTGGTGATATTCTTATGAAAAAAGGATATCGAACAGGTCTTGTAGGGAAAGCTCATTTTCAACACAACTTACAAAATGAAAAATATTCTTCTTTAGAAGCTATGCCTATAATTCATGATTTAGATTTTTGGAAAACATTCCAAGATGTTTTTTATGGATTTGATCATATAGAATTAACAAGAAATCATACTGTTGAATTTTTAGTAGGTCAACATTATGCTATATGGATGGAAGAAAAGGGATTTAATAATTGGAAAGACTATTATCAACCACCAATAGGTACCTTAGATCCTAGTTCAAAAAGAATTTGGGAAATTCCTGAAGAATTTCATTACAATACATGGATTAGTGAAAGATCAAATAAATTATTAGAGGAATATAAAAATAAAAATGAAAATTTCTTCCTTTGGTCAAGCTTTTTCGATCCACATCCACCATATTTTGTACCAGAACCATGGGCTTCAATGTATGATCCAAATGATATAACTTTACCTCATCATTTAAATGATGAACATGAAAAAACTTCTCCTCTATTAAAATTAACACAAGAGATTGATCCAGATTACTCAAAATACTATGAGCCAAAAGATAAAAATTGGTTACATGGATGCCATTCACATATACACAATAAAGAAGATTTAAAAAAAGATATAGCTATTTACTATGGAATGATTAGTATGATGGATAATTATATTGGTAAAATTCTTGATAAATTAGACGAATTAAAACTTACAGATAACACTATAATAGTTTTTACTTCAGACCATGGACATTTTTTTGGTCAGCACAATCTTATTGCTAAAGGTCCTTTCCATTATGAAGATATGATAAAAGTTCCTTTAATAGTTAAAGAAAAAGGGGTAGTTCCTGAAAGTATAGTAAATGAATCTTTACAATCTTTAGTTGATTTTACACCAACAATATTATCTAAACTTGGTTTTGAAATTCCAAGAACAATGGCTGGTAAAGATCAAAGTAAAGTTTGGAATAACGAAAAAAAATCAGTAAGAAATTATATAATGGTAGAAAATCAACATACTGAAAATACTGTTAATTTAAGAACATTGGTAAATGAAAGATATAAATTAACTGTTTATTATAATAAAACTCATGGTGAACTTTATGACTTAAAAAATGATCCTCTAGAATTCAATAACTTATGGAATAATTCAGAATATGCGGAATTAAAGTCTAAATTACTTTTAGATTTTATGTGGGCTGAAATGGATAAAGTTCCTTTATGGATGCCAAGAGTTAGTTTAGCATAATAAATGAAATAAGACAGTAAATTTACTGTCTTATTTCATTTATTATAATATTTCAATTATCTCTTCTAATTTTAAAGGTTCACATAAAAAATATCCTTGTGCCTCATCACAACCATAATATTTTACAATTTCAAACTGCTCTTTAGTTTCTACACCTTCTGCAATAACTTTTTTTCCAAGCCTGTGTAGATTGTACACTATCATTTTTAATGTAGTATCTTTCTCTGAAGTATCTATTATATAACTATCTAATTTTATTCCATCAACATCATTATTTGTAACAAACTCTAAACATTCATGATAAGAACCATAATCATCTAATACTATACTTACTCCTAAAGACTTTAACTTTGTAAATACAAGTTTTAAACTTTCAGCAAGCTTACTATCAACATTATCTTTTATATCAAGTTCTAAATTACTTAATAAAAAATTATTTACTAAAGAAATCTCTATAAGATTTTTAATAAAGCTACTATTTTTTAATTCTTCTAGAGAAATGTTTAATACCAATTTAATATTTCCATTACTCTTTTCTTTAATACTTTTCATATCCTTAAAAGCCCTATCAAAAATCCATTTTCCTAAGTGAACTATAATCCCCTTTTTCTTTGCAATTGATATAATTTTATTTGGTTCAATATACCCTAATTTCGAATCAAACCACCTTATTAATGCTTCTATACCTTGTACTTCATAATTTTTATTTATATAATTTATTTTCATTTTAGGCTGATAAAATAATAATATTTCATTTTTTAATATTGCTTCATTTAACCTATCTAATGTTATAAAATCATATAACTTATCATCAAGTGCACGTAGCATTTAAACTCCCCCTTATCTTATGCTTTTCTTACTTTTTATGTATATTATATCATATTTTTACAAAATTATATGTATTTTTTTATTTTTTGCAAATTATTTGTATAAGCTAACTTTTATAAAAAGATTATTTTTAAAATATATAACTTAAATTTGAAATTATGTTTTTTAGTAATTAATATCTATTTACTTAAATATATTAATATAGAACCTTAATTTTTTATAGGAGTTGATAGTTTATGAAAATCTTTCTTATACTTATAATACTTATTTTACTAGGTTCTTTAGCTTTTTTATTTCTTTTTTATGATTCTAAAATCAAAGAATATAAAAGACAAATACTTTCATTAAATAACTATATAACAAGCTTAAAAAGCAAGATACCTAAAAATAACATTACAAAATTAAATTTAATAATAGAGTATATATCTCCTAAACCTTTTAAATATGCTATAATTCTTCCTTTTACTAATATCTATATTGCTCCCATAGAAAATTCTCCAATAATAAATAAAGTACGTGAAAAATTACAAATTGAAATTTTAGAAGAAGCTGAACTAAATAATGAAACTTGGTATTTTATAGATTTAAAGAATAAAAGCAATAAAAATTCTAAAGGATGGATAAAAAAAACTCAAATCTCAATGTTAATGGATGATGCCTAGATTTGTATATGAGACTATAACGTTTATAGTTTTTTTATCTTTAATAAAAAAAAGTTAAGTTATAACATTTTTTATATGTATTAACTTAACTTTTATTTTTATAGTAAAAGTTAAAAATAAATTAAATTTATATTAAGTATTCATATAAATTTAATTTATCTTTACTTTTTTTAATTTTTTTAAACCTACATAATGGCAACTTAATTTTCATAGGAAATAGGTTACAAATTTTATGATTTATTAATCTAATCATAAGGCAATTATATTTTATTTTTTCTCTATTTAGTAAAAACATTATATTTTTTTTATTATTGGTAGTGAATTTTAATTTGAATATATTATTTTTTTCATTATCATCTAAATTAATATTGTTGTCTAAATATACTTTAACATTTAAATTTCTTTCTTGAGCTGCATTATACACTCCTAAATCTACACAATAATCATTTTTTTTACTAACTTTAGAAAGCAATCCTTTATATAATTCTTTACCTTCACACATTATAGATATATTTAATTTATCAAATAAAAAACTATTTTCATTATTTTCTACAACCTTTTCACATTGTAATTTAACATCAAAAGGAAAGTGAAAATTATTTCTTACAATAAATGTATCTTGTATGCAATCTCCAGCACTCATATTTTTAATTTGCATAAAAACTTCATCATCTTTATTTTTTATAAAATTAGTATTATTTCCAACTTCTAAAGACTGTAATTTCCATAAAGGTTGTAATATAGTTAAAAGAAAAAATATCAATATGACTATACCAACTGGATTTTTATATGTTTTTTTCATTATATTACCTCTGATTTATTTTTAATTTTTTCCCCTTAACAAATAAACCCATATTGTATATTTTTTTTTCAAAACTTTTATCCGAAAAGATAATAACATAATTTCACTCTTAACTTCAATATTTTTTTCGACATTTTTTTTAATATACTCTTTTTTATTTCCTAAAAATTAATTAAAAACATCTATTTCTTTTATATTTATAAAATTACTTTGCATAAATATAAAAAAATAAAATAATTTTAAATTAATTTTTAAAAAATATTCCATTTTTTAATATCACTTAAAAAGGTAGTTTTTACTATTTTACAAAAAAAATCTAAC
>NZ_WHJC01000282.1 GCF_009295725.1 Clostridium tarantellae | reverse complement strand
ATACTGGTGAAGTATATAATATACCTAATACTAAGACTAATACTGTTGCGTATAACACAACAATTACTTTAGAAGAAGGAGATAATTCTATTAGGTTTTATGGAAATGGTGAAAGTTTAGTACCAGATTTATATAGTATAAAGATAGAGCAAATTTTTATGGCATCATCAGATTTACTTTATAAATTTTATCTTGGAGAACTTAAAAATAATGCAAAAATAGATGATGATACAGGTTTTGTAAAAATTGATAAAAAAGGTAATGGATATGTTATATTAAAAGTTAAGGTAAGTACATCAGCTTTATATGATTTGCAAATTCAATATATATCGGAGTTTTCTGATAGTTATATAAAATTAGATGTAAATAATTCCTCAACTAAAATAGCTTATAATTTACCTATGACTGGTGGAATGAGTAATTCTAAAACAGAAATTTTTATTATTCCAAAAATTTCATTAAAATCAGGAGAAAATACTTTAAAATTTTATGGAGATGGTATAAATCCAGTAGCAGAATTAGGAACACTTAATATTGTTAAATCACCACCACTTGGAACTACTTTACCTTCAGATGATATTTATGTAAAGAATGGAAAGTTAGAAAATGGAGCAAAAATTTCTGCTTTTTCTAAAAATTTTGTAGAGGGAATAGGTGGAGTTAAAGATGGATTTGTAATTTTAAATATTCCTATAAATTTTTATAGAATATATAATTTAACAATAGAATATTTAACAGATGGAGATAATAGAAATTTGTTTGTAGATATTAATGGTAAAAATACAGGAACCTTATATACTTTGCCGAAAACAGATGGACTGCAAGAATCTTATGCTAAAAGATTTTCTATACCTGCTGAATTAAAAAGAGGAGTAAATACTATTAAATTTTATGGAGATAAAGTTAATGGAGCACCAATTTTAGGAAGAATTTTTATTAATAGTGATTTAGAACTAATAACTTATAATTTATCTAAAGGAATTTTAGAAAATGGAGTAATTGTAGATAAAAATACAAACTTTGTTACCAAATTAGGAGGAAGCACAGTTGGTTCTTCAACGGTAGAAGTACCTATTGTTTTTAAGGGTTCTTATTATTTAACTATTAAATATTTATCACCAAATTATAATAGTTTTTTAAAAGTAGATGTAAATAATATAAATACAGGAACAGTTTATAATTTTATAAAAACATCAAGTGCTTCAATGGAAGATGCCAAAAGTTTTTCAATGAAAATAAAATTAGATTCAGGAAGAAATTTTATTAAGTTTTATGGTATTAAAGATAAAAAATCTCCAGATTTAGAGTCTTTTATAATTACGGATAACAGCATTGTTAAAAGTTATAAACTTATAGAAATGGCTATTTTAGAAAAGTCTAAAAAAAGTATGATAAATGGTTATGTATGTGGTATAGGAGGAAGAACTAATGGATCTGCCACCATAGGTGTTAATGTTGATACAGAGGGAGTTTATAATCTTACATTTAAATATTTTAGTCCTAAAATTTCAAAGCCTCTTAAATTGGCTGTTAATGATGTAAAACTTAAAACAACATATAAGTTACCAGCAACTTATATATTAGATGAAAACAAAGCAAATTTTTTTACAGTACCTATTAAATTAAATTCAGGAGATAATATAATAAAATTTTATGGTAATAGAAGTAAAGAAGGACCTCTTATTGGAGATATTACAGTGAGTTTGAATGTAGATCCACCCTTAACAATTTATAAAATTTCAGATGGAATTTTAAAAGGAAAAGTTTCTGTTGATACACAAACAGGCTTAGTAAATGATATTGGATTAGACAAAAATAGTTATGTGATTTCAACTGTAAATGTAGCTTCCACAGGAGTTTATAAGTTAGAAATACAATATTTAAGTGCTGATTCTCAAAGAAGTTTATTATTAGATATTAATGAAGAATCAATTAAGAAAGAATATAAGGTACCTGCAACCATTAATTGGGAAGTAAGTTCTGTTAGAATATTTTCCATTGAAGTTAAACTATTTGCTGGGAAAAATACAATTAAATTTTATAGTAAAGATTCAACTTATGCTCCTTTGCTTGGAAATTTTACTATTAAACCTAGTTTAAGGTCTGCAAGAATATTACCTATAAACACTTATGATTTAGCAGAAGGTAACTTACAAAATGGAGCTATGGTAGATTATACTACTGGGTTAGTAACTAATCTAGGAGGAGATAATAATGGATTTGTAACAGTAACAGTTAATGTAAAAGATACTGGTTTATATAGTATGACTTTAGATTATTTAGCTAAGGAGCTATTTTATACTTTTATTATGGAAGTTAATAATAATTTTGATGGAGATATTTATCAAATTCAACAAGGAAAAAATAAATTTCATAAAGATATAATTTTAAATAAAGGAGACAATACAATTAAATTTATAGGAAATAGAAAAATTCCAAGTCCTGATCTAGGTCTTATGGAAATCAATCCCCTTGTTAAAATATAACAAATAAAAAAGTGTAGATATAAAAAAACTCATTATGAAATTTTTATTCACAATGAGTTTTTTATAAATTATTTTTTATTTATACATTTTCTCTACATATATCCAAGATATTGAAAAGATAATAGCACTAAAAATAACAAATATGCCTATTAATAAATAGATATAAGTGGTACCATTTTGCATATTTAAATTAAATTTATTAAAACTAAACATAGTTATTGAAACCATAAGTATATTTAATATTATACAAAAAATTAAAGTTATATACCATTTTATATTTTTAGCAAAGGTAAATATTATAGCAGCTATAATTTGAAGCTGAAAAGCTAAAAGCACAAATATAGTTGAAACTGTTAATATTATATTAAAAATAAATACATTCTTAAAGCTAAAAGGTACATATTGTGTATGGATTATAGATGATATTATTACTGAAATTAATACAAAACTTAAATATACTATTAACCATGTAGGTAACCCTTTTAAAAATAACTGTTTTTTACTATAAGGTAAATGAGATACTCCTACATTAACATTTCTTTTAAAATAAATAGGACTTAATCCTATAAAAGATGCTAATGGAAAAAATGCTAAAACATAAACAGAAGCATCTACAACTTTAGTACTAATACTTACAAAGAAATTTATTATAGAATTAGAATTTCCTTTAAATATTATTGCAAATATACCACAGATAATAGCAAGAAGCATATAACCTATAGAAGTACATTTAAAACCCCAATTCCAATCTCTTTTAATATTAAGCATTACTGTATACCTCCTTATATAGGGAAACTACAGATTTCCCTTTCATTCTTAAATCTTCTACTAGTATATTCTCCACTAACTTCCCTTCTTTTAATAATAAAACTCTATCCAACATTTTTTCTATATCAGAAACTAAGTGGCTAGATAATATTATAGTGCTTTCAAAGCTAAAATTATCTAATATCATTTTAATTAGTTCTTCTCTAGCAATAAGATCAATAGATGCTAAAGGTTCATCCATTATATATAAAGAACCTTCTATAGATAATGCTAAAGCAAGATGATACTTTTCATTTTCACCTTTAGATAAATTTTTTACATGAGAATTTAAATTTATTTTAAAGGTATTTAGCATGTCTAAGCACTTTTCTTCTTTAAAGTTTTTGAAGAATTCTTTATAATATTCTATTCCATTTTTAACTTTCCAACTATTTGGTATTATAGGAGTATCGTTAACATATCCTATAAGTTCTTTGAGTTTAGGTTTAAATTTTTCACCTTGAAAATAATAATTTCCATTATCTAAAGAAATATGTCCACCTAATATTTTTAATAAAGTACTTTTTCCCTCACCATTAGGTGCTAATAATCCTATGATTTCACCTTTATTAATTTCTAAATTAAAGTTATCTAATATAATTTTATTTTTATATTTTTTATTAACATTAACTAATTTAATCATATTAAAAGACCCCCTTAGTTTATTTTTAGATTATTTATATTTTTAAAAATATAAGTTATTTCTATAATTATCATAATTATTAAAAATGTAGGAAATAATAATGGATGTAAATTTAAGTAATTAAATAGATTTAAAATAATACTCCAAAAACATATAGAAGCTAAAAATGATAGAAGGCACCAAAATATATTAGCTTCTGTTCCTAAAGAACTATTTTTACATTGCATGTCTATAATTATTACAAATAAAAAGCTAAAAAATATAGAAATATTACTTGTAAAAAAGGAAATAATAAAGTTTAAATCTTTTAAATAAAAAACAAAATTATTTATTCCTAAATTTAAAATTATAAAAGTTAAATATATAAAAACATACACTAAATATAAAATTCCACACTGTTTAAAAA
>NZ_WHJC01000281.1 GCF_009295725.1 Clostridium tarantellae | reverse complement strand
AAATATAACTACGCTTGAAGATGTTATTAATCATCTTAATAACGATTCTTTAGCTAGTTAAATTTATTGTAAAGTGGTGTTAATATAATATACTTTTATAATAAATAAATTTTAAAATTTATAATTAAAGCACTTAGTATTAAAATTTTTATTTAAATACTAAGTGCTTTGCCTTTAAAACATATATAATTATTCATAATATTAGTAATTAATCTTTACCGTCTTCTATGGATATAGCATTTACAGGGCAATCTTCATAAGATTCTTCAGCTCTATTTAGAACATATTCTGGAATAAATTCATTATCAGCTATAGCTTTTCCATTTTCATCTAATGTAAAAACCTCAGGACAACTTTCTACACACATTCCACAACCTATACATACTTCTTCATCTACTACGGCTCTCATAATTATTTCTCCCTTCTCTTAAATTATATATACACTTTAATTTTACTCTAATCTACAATTTTTTTCAGTAACTTAAGTTACTGATTATAATATTTTTTTGTTAAATTTAATTATTTTCAATATCTTAGTATACAATCATTTATTTTTATATGAATATATTTATAAAATTTATCTTTTAGTTTTCTTTAAAATATGTAAAAAAAGATAGTATGAAGTTTTAAAAATTTCATACTATCTTTTAATAATTTATTTTAAAGTTCTAGCATTTATTGATATTGGTCTTGATTGCTTTCCATTTGAATACTTAACAACTATTTTAAAGTTATAAAGGTAATTTGATTTTAAATCAGTTATTAAAGCTGTAGTTTCATTAGCTGGTATTTTACTATATTCTTTACCGTCTTTATATACTACATACTCAACTAATTCTATAGTACTATTTGGTTTTTCCCAAGATAATTCTATGGAATTATTAGATGGATTTGCAGTAATATTTTTAATTTTTTCAAGTTTTATTTCCTTTAAGACTAAGCTATCAATAGCATTTTGTAAATTATTTTTAGCTAAAATAACTTCCTCCTCAGTAGCATTTTCATTTTCAAAAACAGTTTTAGCTTCATCTAAATATTTAGTTAAATTATTAAAGCTTTCTTCAGTATAATTATTTTCATCTAAATTTAAAGCATTATCTATTAATTCTTTTAATTTAGTTTTATCTATTTCATTAGATACTTTAAAAACATTTAATTCTGAAGCAGATGCAAATCCACCAGCACCTTCTACAGCAGTAAATCTTACATGGGTAGCTTTAGTTTCATCAAATAGTATAAGTTTTTCAGCTGAGTTATTTTCTAATATACCTTCTTTAACAGTAGTAAAGTCTACACCATTAATACTAGTTTCTAAAATATATTTAGTTATATGGCCATTAGTTCCTACTTGTCTTGGAAGATAAGAAAATTTATTAATATTATATTCTTTGCCTAAATTTAAAGTTATACTTTGAGGTAATTGATCTTGTCCATTACTATATTTAGTATGCCAAATAGTATCTGTATTGCTATCTAAAACATTTTCAGGTTTATCAATAGGTTCAAAGCTACTTGCTGTTGCTTTCATTTCATATTGAGGTATAGCTAATGGATCAGGTTTAGTTATTTCTGAAACAGCAAATTTATCAAAAGCTTCAGTTCCTAATTCTTTCAAACTAAAATTAGAAGTTTCGGTAGTATATTCTTTATCATCTAAAACCCATTGCCAATCAAATTCAAACCAATCTATATTTTCAGGTTGTGTTCCTGTAGCCATAGCCTCTTTTAATGAATTTATCCACAGTTCCCATCTCTTATAGTAAAAATCTCCAGTTAAACCAGACCATTGTCTATTTGAGTAATCACGTAATCCACCATCTTCAGATTGTTTTAGTCCACCCCATGTAGTTAAAAGAGCTCTAGCATTTAATTCAAACATATCCGTTGAAAATTCATCAAAAGCAACATCTTTAGCGTCCTGTATCCAGTTTCCTAATAAAAGTGAATCTTGAGTACTAAGAATTTTTTCTTGAAGCTTTATAAGTTCTAAAAATTTATTTGCATATTCTTCAAAACCATCTTTATCATTAGCTTTATATAATGAAGTGAATTTTTTATAGTATTCCTGAGATGAATTTGCTAGAACTTGTCTTAAAAAGTCTGCTAAATCAAATAAATATCCTGGATTATCCTTAAGTTCCTCATAGTCAGCTAGTAAAAGTTTAACAGCTTCTTCAAATTGAATTTTATTATAAGTAACTGTAGTACTTCCCACAAGAGCTGCTGAATTTGCATCAAATCTAGGTCTTGCATTAATTACAGATTCAGTTGCACCTTCATGATAGCCTGTTCTTTTTGCATAAGCAGTTTCATTAAATACTTGCCATGCTTTATAAGCATTATCAGTATATTTTCCGTATCTTCTTTCTATATAATCCTTTAACCACTCATCAACATTTACTTCATCTTCAGTCCAAGCCATTTCAAAAAGCAAATCAAATAATACTGGATTACTTCCAAGGGCTTCAGGAGTCATACCAATTCCTTTCATTTTAGATTCTTTCCCTTGAGATGTAGTTTTATAAGCTTTTGGAATTTCTGTAGCTAAAACTTCAAGTTGTCCGTGAATACCCATTCTTCCACCAAAGTTATTTAACATATTCCAAACCCAAGGTGTTCCATCAAATTCAGGTGCATCCCATTGATATCCCCAAATATTAGATCTACCAATCCATCTTGGATCTAACTCTGCATATAAATCTAAAACTAAAAGATTATCTCTTCTTTCTGGTGTAATCCCATTTAAACCCTCTTGTGCTGGATTTTCTCTCCAAGATTGAATAACCCAAACAGCATCTTTATCATATTCTAGCATTGAATCGAGGGTTTCTTTGTAAATGGTAGCTCTTGACATTCCAGCATCAGTACCACCTTCATGGAATGGATCTGTAGCATAATAATTTGTAGCATCTTTGCCATATACTTCTTCTTGAGATTCATAATATAATTTTGCAAACTCTTCATAATCTGCACTATCTGTTTTTAACATAGCAGGTCTATCAAAGGAACACCATTGTCCTTGAGGAATTATATCTAAATTTGGTCTTTTTTCTTTTATATCATTTGGTACCATTCCAGAATAACCTTGAAGAACAGTTTCCATCCCAAGAGATTTCATTTTTCTTTGCATTTTTCTTGCAAGTTCTGTTCTAGCTTCAAACCATTGGTCAGGAAGTGGACCTCCAAAGGTACTCATGTTACCCATATACTGCCAAGCCATGTATCCAGGGCCTACTAACCAATTTTTTATTTCAGTTATATCATATCCTAATTTTGTTAAAAATCTTCTCCATACTTCATCTTGAGCATTTAAATCTAAAACAAGATTTATACCATTTAATGCTAACCAATCTAATCCTATTTGCCACTCATCATCATCCCAAAATGCCATAGAATAAGAAAAAGTACAGTAATTGTAAGCATATCTTGTTTCGTATGGAGTTTCTTTTCTTACAGGTTCATCTAGTTTTGGTGCAGTTTCAGGCATTTTTACCGGATCACCAAATTCGGTAATTTGAACTTTACAAAAATACTTTAAGTAATGGTTTAATCCTGTTGCTAAAGAAACTCCATTGTTACCTTCTATTTTAATTTTTCCATTATCACCATTTGAAATTTGAAAATAGTCTAAATCGTTTTCATCTGCCTTAATGGAAAAATCAAACCAATCTTTATATTGAGCACCTAGTCTTCTTTCAACAATTCCATTAACTTCATTTAATGTATCCTCCATACTTACTGGAATTGCATATTCTGTATCTTCAAAGTTTGGAACATTTATTTCTTTAGGTAAAGTTCCTTCTTTTCCTGTTTCTTCTCCATACACCCTAAATTCAGATATATGAGCAGCTTCATTTGCAGAACAATATTCCATAAGAACTCTTAGATATCTAGCTTCAACAGTTTTATTAAGTTCATGAGTATCACCTTCTGTAGTAGCTTTATTGGTATCATTTTTTTCAACAATTTTATCAAAATTTACTCCATCTGTACTTGCATAAATACTGTAATTATAATATCTATTTTCTCCCTCATAATTAACTATATTGATAGAATCTAAAGAGTATATTTTTTCTAAGTCTACTTCTAAATAAGAAGGAAATTGGCCACCATCCCAATAAGTATTTAAGTCACCATCTACGGCATCACTTAATAAATGCTCTCCATGATCATCACGTCCATAAGCTCTTTTCCCTTCAGCTATATTAATATCTTTATTAAGTGATAATTTAGAAGTATTTGCCAAAGCTTTAAGTGGCTTAATACTATTTGGTGTAATTAAGCTAAATAGTAAAGCCGCTGCAATAAGTTGTTTTAATCTTTTTTTTATCATTTTTACTCCCCCTACTTAAATA
>NZ_WHJC01000280.1 GCF_009295725.1 Clostridium tarantellae | reverse complement strand
TTATAAAGAAACATACATATTATTTTATAGTAATTAATATTTTTTTTAAAGACTTAAAATATTACATAGTGCTTCCTAGGAGGTGAAGTTATGGAAAAGTATTTTTTAGGATTAGATATTGGATCAACTACAGTAAAAATGGTTATTTTAGATAAAAATTATGAATTAATATATGGGCAATATAAAAGACATCTTTCAGATATAAAAAATACTTTAAATATTTTAATTAAAGAAGCTTATGAAAAGATAGGAAATAAAAAAATTTATATAAGTATAACAGGTTCAGGAGGACTTTCTATAGCAAAATGGCTTAATGTTAATTTTGTACAAGAAGTTATATGTTGTACAAAAGCTATTGAAATTTTTATTCCAGAAACAGAAGTTGCTATAGAACTAGGTGGTGAAGATGCAAAAATAACTTTTTTTGATAAAAGTTTAGAACAAAGGATGAATGGTACCTGTGCAGGTGGAACAGGTGCCTTTATAGATCAAATGGCTTCTTTATTAAAAACTAATGCTAGTGGATTAAATAAATTGGCTAAAAACTATAAAGTTATATATCCAATTGCTGCTAGATGTGGAGTTTTTGCTAAAACTGATATTCAACCTTTATTAAATGAAGGTGCAAGAAAAGAAGATATAGCAGCATCTATTTTTCAAGCTGTAGTTACCCAAAGTATAAGTGGATTAGCTCAAGGAAAGAAAATAAAAGGTAAAGTTGCTTTTTTAGGAGGTCCGCTATATTTCCTTTCACAATTAAGAAAAAGATTTCAAGAGACCTTAGAATTAAAGAAGGAAGATATAATATTTCCTGAAAATTCTCAATTATATGTGGCTATTGGAGCAGCTCTATCAAAAAATAATAAATTTAATTATATTGAGTTTGAAGAGTTAAAAAATAGAGTAATATCATTAAATTATATGAGAGCACATGAAGTAGAGCGTTTAAGACCATTGTTTATAGAAGATGAATATAAAGATTTTAAAGAAAGACATAAAAAATGTAAAGTTAAAAAAAGAAATTTAAGTAGTTATGAAGGTGAAGCTTTTTTAGGTATTGATGCAGGTTCTACAACTACTAAAATAGTACTTATTTCTAAAGAGAAGGAAATATTATATTCATATTATGGAAGTAATGAAGGAACTCCTTTAATACAAGTAAAAAAAGCATTAGAAAAATTATATTCAGTATTACCAGATAATGTTAAGATAATTAATTCTACAGTTACAGGATATGGAGAAGGAATTATAAAAAGTGCTCTTCAAGTTGATATAGGTGAAATAGAAACTATAGCTCATTATAAAGCTGCTAATTATTTTATGCCTGGAGTACAGTTAATTTTAGATATTGGTGGACAAGATATGAAGTGCTTAAAAATAAATAATGGTGTAATTGAAAGTATACTTTTAAATGAAGCCTGTTCCTCAGGTTGTGGTTCTTTTATCGAAACCTTTGCTAAATCATTAAATATTACTGTTAATGAATTTGCTTTAGCTGGTATTAACTCTAAAGAGCCAGTGGATTTAGGGTCAAGATGCACTGTATTTATGAATTCTAGAGTTAAGCAGGCACAAAAAGAGGGAGCAACTATAGGAGATATATCAGCTGGATTAAGTTATTCAGTAGTAAAAAATGTTTTATTTAAAGTAATAAAAATGCGTGATAATGAAGAATTAGGAGAAAGACTTATAGTTCAAGGAGGAACTTTTCATAATGATTGTATATTAAGAAGTTTTGAATTAATAGTTGGCAAAGAAGTTTTAAGACCAGATATATCAGGTCTTATGGGAGCTTTTGGAGCAGCTTTAATTTCACAGGAAAGATATGTAGATGGAGAAAAAAGCTCATTAGTATGTAAAGAAGAATTAAATAAATTTAGTTTTCACACTTCTATGAGAAGATGTGGTCTATGTAATAATAATTGTTTGTTGACAATAAATAAATTTTCTAACAATAAAGAGTTTATATCAGGAAATAGATGTGAAAGACCTTTAGGTGAAAAAAATTTAAAAGAATATATACCAAATTTATTTAATTATAAATTAAAAAGAACATTTAATTATAAGCCATTACCATTAAATAAAAGCAAAAGAGGTATTATAGGTATACCTAGAGTATTAAATATGTATGAAAATTACCCATTTTGGTTTACTTTATTAACAACCTTGGGATTTACTGTTATCATATCTCCAGTTTCTTCAAAAAATCTTTATGAAAAAGGTGTAGATAGTATACCATCTGAATCCGCTTGTTACCCTGCTAAATTAGTACATGGTCATATTGAGGCATTAATTAAAAGGGGTGTAAAAACTATTTTTTATCCAAGTATAGTTTATGAAAAACAGGAATTTAAAAATGCTAATAATAAATTTAATTGTCCTATGGTAATTTCCTATCCAGAAGTTATAAAAAATAATGTAGATAATTTAAAATTAAATAAAGTTAAATTTATAAATCCTTTTTTATCTTTAGATAATAAAAAAAGTTTATATAAACGAATAATAGAAATATTTAAAGAGTTTGATATAACAAGAGAAGAAGTGAAAAAAGCTGTTGATAATGCATGGAATGAAAGAGAAATTTATAAACAAGATATAAGAAAAAAAGGTGAAGAAACTTTAGAATATTTGAAAAGGACAGGAAAAAAGGGTATTGTATTAGCAGGAAGACCGTATCATATTGATCCAGAAATAAATCATGGATTACCTAATTTGATAAATAGTTTTGATATGGCTGTACTAACTGAGGATAGTATAAGTCATTTGGCAAATTTAAAAGAACCTTTAAGAGTAGTAAATCAATGGGTTTATCATTCAAGATTATATGCTGCCGCTGAGTTTGTGTCTACTAAAAAAAATTTAGAACTAATACAACTTAATTCTTTTGGTTGTGGATTGGATGCTATTACAACAGATCAAATTCAAGAAATATTAAATAATAATAAAAAGATTTATACTTGTTTAAAAATTGATGAAGGTAATAATTTAGGTGCTATAAAAATTAGAATAAGATCTTTAAAAGCTACTTTAGAAGAAAGAGAAAATAAAAAAATAAATTTGGCTACAAAAATAAAAAAATATAATAAAGTATTATTTACTAAGAAAATGAAAAAAATTCATACTATATTAGCTCCTCAAATGTCACCAATTCATTTTAATCTCATAGAAAAGGCTATATGTAGTTCAGGGTATAATTTAGAAGTATTACCCTATGTAGATAAAAATATTATAGAGACTGGATTAAAATATGTTAATAATGATGCCTGTTATCCATCTATAATTGTGGTAGGACAAATAATACATGCACTTAAATCTGGAAAATATGATATAGATAATGTATCTGTAATTATAAGTCAAACAGGTGGTGGATGTAGAGCAACTAATTATATAGGTTTATTAAAGAAGGCATTAGTAGATGCTGGATTTAATAAGGTGCCTATAATATCATTAAATGCTATTGGTATGGAAAAACAACCAGGATTTAAAATAACATTAAAAACTTTACACAAAACTATTATGGCTTTAATTTATGGTGATTTATTAATGAAAGTTTTACTTAGAGTAAGACCTTATGAAAAAGAAAAAAATTCTGCTAACAAATTATACGATAAATGGAATGAAATATGTATTGCTAATGTGAAAAATGGTAATATAAAAGAATACAGGAAAAATATAAAAGGAATTATTAAAGAATTTGATGAATTAGAAATAATAGATGAAGTAAAACCTAAAGTAGGTATAGTTGGAGAAATATTAGTGAAATATCATCCTTTAGCTAATAATAATATAATTAATGTGTTAGAAGAAGAAGGGACAGAAGTTGTAATTCCTGATTTAACAGATTTCTTTTTATATGTTTCTTATAATCAAGCTTTTAAAAGTAAATATTTAGGATCATCAAAAATAGCAAAAAATATTTGTTATGTAGCAATTAAAATAGTAGAACGATACAGAAAAATTATGAAATATGAACTAGATGAGAGTAATAGATTTACTTCACCTAAAAATATTGAGAAAATAGGTGATTTAGCTTCAGAAATATTATCTTTAGGAAATCAAACAGGGGAAGGGTGGTTTTTAACAGGAGAAATGTTAGAATTAATAGAAAGTGGCGTAAATAATATTGTTTGTGTACAACCCTTTGCGTGTCTTCCTAATCATGTTACTGGTAAAGGTATGATGAAAGCTATTAGACAAAAATATCCATTAGCAAATATTACAGCTATTGATTATGATCCAGGAGCTTCTGAAGTTAATCAATTAAATAGATTAAAGCTTATGTTAGCAATTGCTTTTAAAAATTTATATAATTATTGTAATGAAGAATCAGTGACTTTAAATGAGTCTGCTGAAGATGTGTCTTCCCA
>NZ_WHJC01000279.1 GCF_009295725.1 Clostridium tarantellae | reverse complement strand
ATATAGTATAAAAAACTATCAAAAGTCGTCACTATTAATTTTAAACTTAATATAAACTCTCATCTGTTTGAAATAATGATATAATTTCCTCTTCATTTAAAGAAGATAAATTTTCTATATTATCTAAATCATCACCTATCATTTTAGATATAAGCTTTTTCTTTTCTTCTTGTAATAATAATACCTTTTCCTCAATTGTTCCTTTTGCAATAAGTTTTATAACTTCTACTACATTTTTTTGTCCTATTCTATGAGCTCTATCTGTTGCTTGTGCTTCTACTGCTGGATTCCACCAAGGATCAAAATGTATAACTATATCTGCTGATGTTAAATTTAGTCCTGTTCCTCCAGCCTTTAAACTTATTAAAAAAACAGATTTATCACCTTCATTAAATTCCTTTACAAGACTCATTCTTTTTTCTGAAGAAATTGTTCCATCTAAATAGCTGAAATTTATACCTTCTCCACTCATTCTTTTTCCTATATTTTTTAATACAGAAGTAAATTGGGAAAATATTAAAATTTTATGATTATCTTCTATATTTTGTTGTAAAATTTCTATTAAAGCATTTATTTTTGAGCTTTCCCCTAGATAATCTTCCATTACTATTTTAGGATCTAAACACAATTGTCTTAACTTTGTTATATATGATAATATTTCTATTTTACTCTTTTTAAACTCCTCATCTTTAACTTTTTTTTCTATTAAATCTAAAGCATTATTTGCATAAATACTATAAATCTTTTTTTCTTCTTCGTTTAATGTTATTAATAATTTTTTTTCTATTTTATTTGGTAATTCTTTAATAACTTCTTTTTTTCTTCTCCTAAGTATAAAAGGTTTTATCAGTGTATTAAGTTCTTCAATAACTTCCGATGATTCATTTAATTTTTTTTCATATCTTACACTAAATTTTTTCGCATCATATAAATATCCAGGCATTATAAAATCAAATATAGACCATAATTCCATTAAAGAATTTTCTATCGGTGTTCCTGTTAATGCAAATTTAGTTTTTGCAGCTATTTCTTTTACTGTAATAGCATTTTGAGAGTTATAATTCTTAATATATTGAGCTTCATCTAAAATACAATAATCAAATGTTATATTTTTATATAATTCACAATCTTTCTTTAATAAATTATATGTCGTTATTATAACATCTATATTTTCTAATTTATTTATTTGTCTTTCTCTTAATTCCTTAATTCCAGTACATGCCTCTACTCTCAATATGGGGGCAAATTTTTTAAACTCTTCTATCCAATTATAAACAAGAGAAGTAGGTGCTATAATTAAAGTTTTAGTTCCTTTTTTTGATAATATGAAAGTTATTGCTTGAAGCGTTTTACCTAAGCCCATTTCATCGGCTAAAATTCCTCCTAATCCCAAATAATCTAAAGTTTTAAACCAATTGTATCCACTTAACTGATACTTTCTTAAATTTGCTTGTAATTCTTCAGGAACTATATTTTTAAACTTTTGAATATTTTTAAATTTATTTCTAATATCTTTTAAAACTGATTTTCCTTTAATATACTTTATATTATTTTCTTGCAAATATTTATCTAAAAATAAAGCTTTACTAGTATCTATTGTTAAATAATTTTTGTCAATGTCTTCTTCTGCAATAACATCTAATAACCTTAGAAATTTTTTCATATCTAATTCTTCTAAATCTAAAAATTCTCCATTTTTAAGCTTATAATATTTTAAGTTTTCTCTAAAAGCTCTTAATATCTTACTACTTTCTTCTGGAAGTATATTTCCTATATTAAATTCTATTTCAAAATAATTATATTGTCCTGATTTAATTGTTCCTTTTATACCTTTATTTCCTATAGACTTTATTCCTTTAAAGTTTTCAGAATAATAAACCTCTCCTAATTTTTGAAGTTTTCCTATATCTTGCTTAAAAAACTTAAATGTAAAATCATCACCTTTTGTAAGATAAAATTTTTTGTTTATTTCATCAAATCCTAAAGTTCTTAAAATTGAAATTATACTTAATTCTTTTTTTGAATCCCTATATATTATTTTTTCTTTAAAATCTTCAAATATATTAAATTCGTATAATCCATATTTAACTTTAACAATTAAACTTATATTGCTATTTTCTTTATTAAAATAAAAATTAAAATTTACTGGTTCCATTACAATTTTTTCTTTTATTTTTTTACATAAGAAAACTTCATCTGATATTAAATGAAGTTTAGGTATTAATTCTCTTAATACTCTATTTTCATTTTCATGTGAAATAGTTAACCCTTTAACCTGATTAAATATCTCTAAATAAGGCTTTACTTTATAACAGAACTCATATGAAGGTAAATATATACTACTACCATATATAAAAACATCTCCCTTATTACCTAATGATTTAGGAATTCCATTTATACATTTTAATATGTAATTAGATCTTATTAATTTTAAATCAAACTCTATATTAGGCTCTTTTAATAAAATTTCTGTCTCAACAGCTCTATAAAAAAAACCTTCATTCAAATATACTCTATGATTTTTTATAATTTCAAAAAATTCTCTTATAAAATAATTGGGAATATTAATATTTTTTCCTTCTATATTTCTTTCTCTATTTTTATTTAAACTCTTTAAAGACCCATCTATTAATTTTAAATTTTCTATAAAATCAATTAGTCTTTTATCTTTAACACTTAGCTTTTGCTCTTTTATATCAAAAGTAAAATTTTTACTATATTTAATAGGAATTTTATTGTTATATGCAATTAACAACTGTTCAATATCTTTTACTATATAAAGATTATTTAAACTCTTATTTTTTATTCCTATTTTAAATTCAGCATAAATTTTCTTATTCCATTCATTTCTATTTACATATACATCTATCCTTAATTCATCCTTGTAATTATTGTCTTCTAATAATAAATCTAATATATCATTTTTTACTTTAAATATTTCTTTATTACTATTACTATTAATAATAATAGGATTTTTCACCAAATCATTTAAAGCTTTATAAAAAGTAGATACAAGGTGTTTACAACAATAATTTTTCTTTTTAAATTCATTTTTTTCAAAATCTTCACAACTACAATATGTAGATAAAATTAATTTTTTATCTCCCTCCATTTCAATTGTTGTATGATATTCATTAAATAAATTAGAGGATATAACTTTTCCATCTATACAAATTAAATCTTCTTCTGAAGTTATATTTATAGATGAAACTAAATCATTATTTAATATTAGTTCAGCTTTTGCATAATTTTTACCACTAGTATTTTCATTAAATCTTTGAATTAATATATCTTCTATCTGCATAATTACTCCTAGTAAATAAATTTAAATTTATAATCTCTAATTATATCACATAAAATCTTTTTATGTATGAAAAGTTATTTTTCATTATTTTTAAAAATAAAAAACTTTAATAGTATTTATAATATTATAAATACTATTAAAGTTTTTTTTATTTTAATGTTTATTTTTCAAAAATTCTTTTTTTAGCTAATACTAAAACTTTAGATAAAGGAACTGCTATTAATATTCCTAAAACTACTTGAAATATATTCCCTAATATATCTTTTGCTGAATATATTATTGCTGATATAAAATTATTGACCTGTCCTATTAATATTCTTGCAATTATAGCTCCCGCAAAAAAATAAGCTACAATCATAAATACACCAGAGACAGTAAAGCTAATTAAATAGGTTCTTATTGTTTTGTTTTTTAATTTTTCTATTATGGAAGCTGCAATATAAGCCATTAGTCCTTTTATTAAAAATGTAAAAGGTGCCCAAATTATGTATCCTGAAAATATATCTACCAAAGACATGCCTATAGCTGAAGCAAGTGTGGCTCTTTTTTTATTTAAAATTACTGCTGATAAAAATACCATACAATCTCCCATATGTACATATCCACCTATAGTGGGTATTTTTATAATATTAGCAGCTATAAAAATTATAGCAATCATTAAAGATGTTAAGATTATATCTAAATTTTTAGAAGATACTTTACTTTTCATTATATACATCTCCTTAATTTATTATATTACTAAGAATACTTTAATTAATTAATTTTTACAAATATATCGGTAAAATTATTCTATAAAAATACATAATAAGTATTATAAATTGCAATACTATTAATGATATATTAAAAATATATCATTAATTTCAATTCTCTAAATTATAAAAACTTATATTAAATTTCTTATATTTCACTATTAAAATAGTGGAACTTCATAAATAATAAAAAAGAAGTTATTTTTAAAAATAACTTCTTTCAGGCTGTCGACAAAGTCGACAGCCTTTCCATTTTCTTATAAAATAATATTGGGTGATAAATATGATGACTAAAAAAAATACTGATAATAGATTTAAAAT
>NZ_WHJC01000278.1 GCF_009295725.1 Clostridium tarantellae | reverse complement strand
TTTAAGGGGCTACGCCGCATTTTTCTATAGACTTGTCAAGTTTTTTCTGAAAAAAAGAGCAAGATATATTTCTATACCTTGCAATTCTAAAATAAACAATATAACTTTTCTTAACTTAATGACATTGAGTTTTTTACTAAGTCTTTTTTATATTTAAAATTTACTATCGTCAATTTCACTTAAATATTTATCAATATCATTTATTATATCTTGTATGCAATTCTCATCAAATGGTGATTTTAAATTAGCATACTTAACTAAATCTAAGAATGTTTTAGTTCCTCCAATACTACAAAGATTTAAATAATCATTCCATGTTTCTTTATGATTTTCTCTATCTCTTTTCCAAAATTGTAATGCACAAATTTGTGCTAATGTATAATCTATATAATAAAATGGATATAAAAAGATGTGCAACTGTTGCAACCACCAATTACCTCTTTCTAAGAAATCACATTCACTATAATTTTTATGTGGTAAATATTTTTTTTCTATTCTTCTCCAAGCTTCTTTTCTTTCTTTAGGAGTTATATGAGGATTTTTATAAATATAATGTTGAAATTCATCTACTGTTATACCATATGGAATAAACTTTAATGCACTTCCTAAGTGATAATATTTATATTTATCTGTATCCTCTTCAAAAAATAAATTCATCCAAGGCCAAGTAAAAAATTCCATACTCATAGAGTGTATCTCACAACTTTCATATGTTGGATTAGAGCACTCTGGCATCTCAATCCAATTACTTTTATAACTTTGAAAAGCATGTCCTGCTTCATGAGTTAATACATCTACATCACCAGCTGTTCCATTAAAATTTGAAAATATGAATGGTGCTTTATAATCTGGAAAATTAGTACAATAACCTCCACTAGCTTTACCTTTCTTTGATACCAAATCCATTAACTCATTTTCTACCATAAAACTAAAAAATTCTTTTGTATCAGGAGATAATTCTGAATACATTTTTATTCCATTATTAATAATCCATTGCTCATTACCTTTTGGTGTAGGATTTCCACTAATAAATTCAAATTTTTCATCATAATAACTTAAATTGTTTAATCCTAATCTTTTAGCTTGTCTATTGTATAATTTATTATTTATTGGAACTATATATTTCTTAACTTGATCTCTAAATTTTTTAACCATGCTTTCATCATAGTCAAATCTTTCCATTCTTATATATCCTAATTCAATAAAATTATTATATCCTAACTTTTTAGCTATTCTATCTCTAACTATTACCAATTGATGAAACATTCTATCTAATTCATCTTCATTTTCCACATAAAAATTATATTTAGATTCCAAAGCTTCTTTTCTAACTTGTCTATCTTTAGATAATGTAAAAGGAGTTAATTCTGATAATGTTCTGTACTCACCATTAAATAAAATTTTTGCTGATGCTATAAGTTTTTGATATTCTGAACTTAATTTATTCTCTAATTGCATATCTTCAATAACTTCATTAGAAAATCCTTTTAATGCGAATTCAGCAGCTTTAATTATTTTTTCTCCATACTCTTTAATTATTTTTTCTTTATGTTTAGATGTAATCAATACCTTATAAAAATTAGTATTTAGTTCCTCAAATAAAGGATCAATTTCATCTGCAAATTCTTTTTCTTTTTCATAAAATTTATCTTCAGTATTTATTGTGTATCTAACATTAGCAATATTCAACATAGTATTTACACGGTTTCTTATACTATTTATATTGCTTATTATATTTTTTGCATTATCCCACTTTTCTTCTTTTTCTAATTTTTGAATTAAACTATTTATTTCATAACTTACCTGTTCATAATTTGGTCTTTCATAAACAAAATCTTTAAACTTCATATAGTCCCCCCTTATTTAATTAACTTTTAACTATACTATATTTATTATTGTTTTATTAGTAATTATTCCATTTATTACTTTATCAAAATCTTCAATTTCTATTTCTTCAACTACTTGAAAGTCATAGCAAAGAGCTATTCTATTTTCAATATGATGTTTATCTAAAAATGTATCATAAAATCCACCACCATATCCAACTCTATTACCATCTCTATCAAAAGCCAACCCTGGTAAAATTACTAGATCTATTTCATTACTTAAATCAATGTTATTTATATTAGGTTCTAATATACCAAAAGCTCCACTTTCATTTAAATCTAATAAAGACTTAATTTCTAATGCTTTCATTTCTCTAACTCCAGGTAAAACTTTAGGTACCGCAACTTTTTTTCCTACTCTTAATGCCTCTTTAATAATAGCTAATGTATCTATTTCTGAGTCCATATTTACATAAATAAATATAACTTTACTTTTTTTAAAATATTCACTTTCTATAAAATTTATTTTTATTTTATTATCTAAAATTTTTTTATCATTACTCTTTAAAGAGTTTCTTTTTTTCTTTATATACAATCTTAAATCTTCTTTTTTCATAGCATCCTCCAAAACTATCTATTTATAAACATATACTTTATTTTGTTAATATTCTTTAATAATAATCAAATTCCTTTTATATAAATTCTAATTTTTTTTACTTATTTAAAAAAGGTTCTATATTAAAATATAGAACCTTTTTACTATTAATTATTTTTCTATTGATGCATTTTTAAAACTTATTTTTCCTAATTGAGAAACTTCTACTCCTTTAACATATGGTTGAATTCCTTTTGGTTGAGTATAGTAATATAATGGTATTATTGGCATATCTGACATTAATATATCTTCTGCTTTATTTAATAGTTCTTTTCTCTTATTAGTATCAACTTCTTTTTTAGCATCTTCTATTGATTTATCATACTCTGCACTGCTATATCCTGAATCATTATTACCATTACCAGTTGTCCACATATCTAAAAACGTCATTGGATCTACATAATCTCCAACCCAACCATGTCTAGCAATTTGATAGTTTAAGTTATTTCTTGTATCTAAAAATACTTTCCATTCTTGATTTTGTAATTCTACATTAACACCAATTTCTTTCCACATAGCTTGAACAGCTTGAGCAACATCACCATGAGCTCCTTCTGTATTGTACATAAGAGTTAACGTAGGTAACCCTTCACCATTTGGATAACCTGCTTCTTCTAATAACTTTTTAGCTCCTTCAATATCTCCTTCTGATTTAAAATATTCTTTAGTAAATTGTTTTCCATTTTCATCTTCTATACTTGTTGGAACAAAGCTTGCTGCTGGAGTTTGTCCACCTTTAGTTACATTTTCAACTATAGCTTCTCTATTAATAGCCATATTTAAAGCTTGTGTTACTTTTGGATTTTTTAAGGCATCATTACCTTGTCCCTTCCCACTTACGTTAACTATATAGAAATATGTTCCTATTTGTGGAAATATTTTAGCTATTCCATTATTTACAGCATTTTGTATTTCTGCTGTTGGCAATGAATTTAACATATCTATTTCCTCTGATTGGAATGAAGCAAATGCTGATGTATCTTCAGATATCATTCTCATTTCAAGTTCTTCTAAATTAACTTCATCTGTATCCCAATAATTTTCATTCTTTTCAAATACAAATGCATCTTTCATTCTCCATTCAACTAATTTAAAAGGACCATTAGAAACATAAGTTTTTGCATCTGTTGCCCATCCATCATTACCTGCAACAATATCTTCTCTTACTGGTAAATAAGTTGTAAAAGCCGTTAACTCTAAGAAATATGGTGTTGGATTTACTAATTTAACCTCTAAAGTTTTATCATCTAAAGCCTTTATTGCTACTTTATCGGCATCTCCTTTACCTTTATTATATTCTTCTGCTCCTTCAATATAATATAATTGATATGCATATTCTGCTCCCGTTTTAGGGTCTAATGCTCTTTTCCATGCATATTCAAAATCCTTAGCTGTAACCGGTTGTCCATCTGACCATTTTGCATTATCTCTTAAATGGAAAGTATAAGTTAACTTATCATCTGAAATCTCCCATTTTTCAGCTACTCCTGGTTTTGCTTTATCTTCTGAATCTAATGAACATAATCCTTCAAAAGCATTTCCTATTACAGTACTAGCTCCACTACTAGTATTTAATGCTGGATCTATTGTTTTAGGATCTTCACCTAAATTAAACACTAATTTTTGCTCTGTTACTCCACCTTCTGATGAAGAACCACTCTCTCCACCACAACCAACTAGCACACTTCCTGATAAAGCTGCCACTAAAGTAACTGCTAAAAGTTTTTTTAGTCTTACTAACTTCATATTTTTGCCCCCCTAAAATTTATGTTAGTGTAAAGTTTCTACACTACTTTTCTTTTTAAAATCTTTATATATCAAGGTTTCGAAAGTTTTTTTGCATAAAAAAACAACGACCCCCTAATTTCATGTTAAAATTGAATCTCAAAACCACAA
>NZ_WHJC01000277.1 GCF_009295725.1 Clostridium tarantellae | reverse complement strand
ACATAATTATAATAATTGTTATTTTATAAGAGAATTTTATAGAATTATTAAATAATAAAATATATATAGTTGAAAGTGTTATTAATAAATTAAATAATATTGTTTTTATTAAATTTTTTTTTAAATCTTTTTGTATTTTTAAAATTTTTTCTATATTGCTTTTATTTTCAAATTCATTATTATAATATTTTATATTTTCGCTAATATATAATGTATTTAAATAATCTTCTCCTTGCATAAAACTATATTCTTTTATAATACTATCTAAATTTATTTTTATATTCTTTTTAATTTCTTTACAGAATCGTTTTTGATTAAAATTTATTTTATTTATTATTTTATTATTATATTTTTCAATAAAATTTTCTTCCCATTCTTTTAATTCATTTTTTAAAATATCTTCTTTTTTTAAATTATCATTCTTTTTTATAAAATTACTTAATTTATTATATTCTAAATCAATGATAGAATCTTCATTATTAAAATCTATATCTTTTAATAATATAGTATTTATATACTCATTATCAATAATTGGTTGTTTAAATTTATCTTTATAATTTATTTTTTCTTTATATGTTAATCCATATTCAATAACGTCCTTTTTAAATCTAATTTTTACATAGTTCATTATTTCTTCTTTAAAAACATTTAATGTTGCTATTCCTATAGTTCCAATTTTAAACTTTCTTTCACGTTTTAAAATTTTATCTTTTAAACTATTTAATGGTGGATCTGTTGATGGTATTATATTTAAAAAAGCTATTATTGCACAGATATATTCTAACTCATTCCTTGATATTCTAGCTCCATCTTTAGCAATACTGTGTAATAAAAAAATTTTTGAATTTATATTTACCATTTTATTAGGTTCACTTATATAATTTTCTATATTTTTTAAATTTTCTATACCATTTTTTATACATAATTCATTATATCCCCATTCTTTATCTATTATAGGCATAATAAACAAGGAGACTCCCCAAAACTTATTTTTATCTATATTTCCATAGTTTATTTTATATAAAATATTTATTATATCTTCAGCTTTTTTAGATGAATCATATAGATCCAAAAAAAAATAAATATTTATTTTTATATCCATACACTCATAAATTCTAGATTTGTATCCAAAATCCACAAGCTTATTTAGATTTTTTGATGATAATAATTTTTCATCAATTATTTTTTGTATTAAATCTTCTAATTCTTCTAAATTTATATCATCTATATTAATAAATTCTATCAAATTTTTTAAGTAAACAGGAAATTCTTTTGTCATATTATCTAAAAAATCAATAGCCTTTTTCCCTGAATTTCCTAGTGAAACAACTAATGAAGGATTAAA
This sequence comes from Clostridium tarantellae, assembly GCF_009295725.1. Taxonomy (GTDB): domain Bacteria; phylum Bacillota; class Clostridia; order Clostridiales; family Clostridiaceae; genus Sarcina; species Sarcina tarantellae. The sequence continues at coordinate 3,110 of NZ_WHJC01000277.1, read as the reverse complement.
AACTTCATTCATAATATTCACCTCATATTAATGTGATGTTTTATATTTTAATTTTTCATAAGCAATAATATTTTCCTTCATTATTAACTCACTAATATATTTTTTTTTATGATCAAGCAAATATTTTGTAGTATATTTTTTATTGCACATATTTAAAAATTTTTTTATAAATTCCAATATATTTTTATTGTTTGTTAATTTATTTAATACATCAGCTTCATTTTTTCCTAAAATAAGTTCCATATTTATTTCTTCTTTTTTTATATTTTTATCTTCCAAACTTTCAATATCTTCAACTCCTAAAGAAAATTTAGAATTATATATATATTCTAATGATTTTTTTAAATTTAACACATACTCATCATCTATTTTTATAATAGCACCATAAGCTTTAGCTAAACAATACTCATCTAAAAGTTGTTGAGTACTTATATCTAAATCATCAAAGCCAACATAACCTTCATCTAAATGTAAAGGATATGTCTTTGATGATAATAGTTTTAAATAATATTGCTTATAATTTTGAATTTCAGGTAAATACGCTGCACAAGCTCCCATCATAATATGAATAACGTCAATAGAATATGGATTAGTTGTTTCAACATATTTAGCTTGTTTAGATCTTTCTCCAGCTTGATTTCTTATCCAAAAATCAATTGCTTCATTAGGCTTTTCTGTAATACCATTAGTTATAGTTTCATCTCTAACTGAACCAATATAATAACATTCAGTCCATGATAATTCTGGACTCTTTTGTGCTGACCAAAAAGGCTTAGTTAATTTTGAAGTTAAATCTAATTCTTTTTTAATATATTCATTAAATCTTATTTTTTCTAAATTAGCATTTTCTTTTAATACATCTATTATAGAAATATTATACTTTAATTTTTCAAATTCCTTTTCACATATTTCTGTAAGAATATCATCTTTTAAAGAATTCAAATCATTTTGCCTTTTTTTAAAAAACTCTAATATACTCACCTTATTGAAAATACTGTTAATTTTAATTGATAAATTATTATTGATAAATTTATTTAAATAATATTTATCGTAAAAATTATTTCCAATCATTTCTCTAGCAATTATATTACCACCAAATCTTTTATTAGCTTGAAAGTTTATTTTATTTAATCGGTCTTCAAATATATTATAATTTAAATTACCTAATATACTATTTAAATTATTAATTTGTTTATCTATAATATGTTTAACCAAGTAAAAAACACTTTTATTTATACTATTTATAACACTTTCATTCAATCTGTCCAAATAATTATTATACTCTGTTACTGTTTTTTCATTTTTAGGAATTATAGTCTCTTTTTTTCTTAAAAACCCTTCCTTTTCCTTTATTTTATTAAAATATTCTAATATTTTTCCTTCATCAATATTATTTGAATCATTAAAGTTTTTAAGGGTTAAAATTACTTTTTCTAATATATTTTTAAGTTGTATTAAACCAACCTTAATTCCTTTTTCGTTTATATAAAGATTAATAATATTTTCAATATTATATTTATAAATATTGAAAAATAAACCTTTAAATTTTTCATTTAAATTCTCCTTTGTATTTATTGTAACTAAACCTCTAAATTTTATCACATATTTAAATATAAATACATGAAAAAAGATGGCCTTTAAAACCATCTTCATTTAATTTATATAATCCTGTGCAGTTAAAAATAGTTTGCAGAAATATTCACCCACACTCATATTTCTAAGTTCAGCACCATTTTTTAAAGCTTGTTGTATATCTTCTCTAATAGTAACAGGAATAGTATCATTTTTGTTCTTATTTGTTCTTTTTTCTATATCAATAATAAATTTACCAGTACTATCATCATAAAGTTGTTCTAAAATATCATTAATTATATTATTTCTATTATTACCAGTTTCTATAGTTAATTCTCTTAAAAGTTCTAATGCTTTTTCATTAAGACGGATAGATGTAGCTACTTTTTTATGTTTTTTCTTTATTTTTTTTAATTTTATTTTAGGGTTAATTTCAGTATTACTTGTAGTAACTTCTTCAAATACATTATTAGAACTTGTATTATCTAAAGATGTATTTTGTTCTTGTATCTGTTCTTGTATTTTTCCTAAAACACTACTAAATCCTTTTGCTTTTGCCATATTAAATCACCTTCATTCTCTCTAATATAGTTTTAGTTAAATGAGTATATTCATTACAGCCAGTATTATTTTTATTGATTGAAACAGCAGTTTCAAAATCTTCTAATGTATCAGTGTATACAGATAACATACTAATATGAGCATTTTTTATAAAACTATCTCCAATAGCACATTCTAAAGCTTTTTTAGTTTGTACATTCTTAACAGCTTTTCTATTATCAACCTTAGATAAAAATGATAATAACCTTAACTTTTCATCTCTACTAGAATTCATATCAGCAATAAGGTTAATAAGGTTACTTAATCCCTTAGCACTAAATACACTGCTTTCCACTGGAGCTATAACAGTATCTGCACACATTAAGGAATTATAAGTTGTTAAAGAAATTGAAGGGGGATTATCTATAAGAATAAAATCATATTTTTCTTTAATTTTTTTTAATTTCTTTAATAATATTCTGTTATTATCTACAGTGGTTATTATTTGCATATCTGTATATACATGGTCTATTGAAGAAGGAATTATATCTATATTTTCAAATTTACTTGGATAAATAACATCTTCTACATCACAACTTTTATCAATAAATAAATCATTTACTGTTTTGTATCCACCTTTTTCTAAATCATCATCATCCTTACCATTTGTAAGAATATAGGTAGTATTAGCCTGACCATCATTATCAATAACTAAACATTTTATTGGATGTTTTTTTAAATCTCTATCTTTAAAATTTATACTTTTTGAAAATATTTCTTCTTGCATAAAAGTTAATGCAGTAGAGATATTTAAGGTGCTAGTACTTTTACTAGTTCCTCCTTTTTGATTAAAAATACTTATTACTTTACAATTTCTTTTCATAATAAATTATCTCCTAAACTTATATTAAAGATTTTTTATATTGACTATATTTAAAATGAATTATTGGTTTTACCTGTTAACTTTTTCACTATAAAAAAATTACTATGTATATATT
>NZ_WHJC01000276.1 GCF_009295725.1 Clostridium tarantellae | reverse complement strand
TATATGTGAATAATGAATTGATGACCACATTTACTTTAGCATTAAGAGCATCTAATGATTTAGTAGAACATTGGATTAATGGATTATCAAATGATGTATCAGAAATAGAAGAAGAATATTTTAAATTGGAAAATGCAAATGAACAAAGCTTATACAATTCTATTAAATCAGTAAATTTAAAAGTTTATAATGCTTTAGAAGGAACTCTAGAAAATGGAGCAATAATAGAAAATCTTGATGATGGAAAAATAGTAGGATGGCTTGGTGGACCTGATGATGGATCAGTAAATATAAATGTTAATATGGAAAATAGTGGGATATACAACCTGGGCATAAAATATGTAGCTGGTGAGAGTAGATCTTTTAAAATAGATGTAAATGAAGTAAATACAGAAATAATTTACAATCCTTCTCCAACTAATGGTTGGACCGTATCAAGTGCAAAACTGTTTACTTTACCTATTAGTTTAAATTCTGGAGATAACTTAATTAAGTTTCATGGTGAAGGAACTAATTATGCTCCAAGTGTTTTGAGTTTTAGCATTGATATTCCAACTACTTCATCTATACCAACAATAAATATATATAGAAAAACTAGTGTGAGTCCTACTCATTCTATAGAACGTAAAAGGTTCAATATACAATTTCATGCTTTAGAACCTTTAGGAATAGAGATAATGTATCCTACAGATGTTACTATGTTAATTAAAGGAGAAAATATTGCTGGAACGGCTAAGGTTAATTTGCACGATGTAGATAATATGCGTTATATTTCTGATATTTCAGTTAATGAAAATAAAATAATTTCTATTCCAAGAAAAGGAGAATTGTTTTTAAATGTTTCTAATATAAGTAGTATTTTAGGAGATTCTATTTCTTTTTCTTTTCAAGTAATTTTAAGTATAGATAATGACATTAATTATATTATTACACCTACTTTTGATATTAGAGAAAACAAAATATTTGAAGCAGTAATTACAGATGAAAATGAATATAACAACTTATTGGAATCTAATACGGAAAATGGAATGTTGGCTATTTCAGAAAATGCAAGAATTTATTTCCCTAAATGCAAATATATTCCATTACCCATATCTCCAACTGAAGTATTGGCACTTCATGAACAAACAATTTTTGAGCACAATAAGTTAGCAGGGCTTGATATAAATGCTTCTAATCAGTTAGATAAACCAAGAAGAAATTTTGTGTTAGTTAGTGCTAGAAATGAACAAGTTGGTTATATGTCTGCTAGTGGAACTATGTTAGATACTCATCCTAAAAATTCAAGAACGTATTTTTCAGCTGGTTGGGGAATATTTCATGAATATGGTCATTTATATGACCAAGGATGGGGTTTTATAGAGATATGGACTAATATGTATTCTAAAAATATGGCTGAAAAAACTATAGGATTTACTTGGCTTTGGGGAAATGATAGAGAGGCTTATGAAAATAAAAATATTGAAGTTTTCTATAAAGATTATTTATTAGATGGCAATTTTATAGAAAGAGGTTTTGGATTTGGAACAGGATTATATTTCTTTATATCTTTACAAGAATTTTTTGGAATGAATTTTGTAGGGGATATGACTGGATATTATAGAAATAATGAAATTTGGTTAAGAGGACATGAATATGTTGTTTATGCTATAGCAAAAATATATGGAGTGAATGTTATTCCATATATGGAGATGTATGGATATTATCAATATACTAATGAAGTAGTGAATTTTGTTATAGACAATAGTAAATCTACTACAATGATTATACCTGGCAATGTAAATTTTGAAAAATACGCATCTATTTCTGTTCCTCCAACAGTTAAATCCATTTATGCAGGAACAAATAAAACTTTAGTAGGAATAAGTAATCAAAATGCTAAAATTAATTTAACTGTGAACAATAACATTTATACTGCTACAGCTGATTCAAATAGTAAGTTTTCTATTATTATTTCTGAAAATATAGATGAAAATAGTATTCTTAAAATTACTTCTATGGAAAGTGATAAAGCTATAAGTGTTGAAAAGAAAATAAAAGTAAAAACTTTATTATCAGATAATATATTTAGTTTTTATGGATTAGGAGATGTTTTAATAGCTACTTTAGGATTTGATGTAACTAATAAAGTATTAGTTGTAAAATCTGGAGGTTCAAAATCTCATGTTTATTTTAAAGATAATGTATATTTTAGTGCAACCTTATATGATAATAATGGACAAAATATAGCTACTTCAGATGTAACTGGAAATGAAAATGCAGGTGATTTCGCAACAATATTAAATAATAAATTGTTTAACTATGGTTATTATATTAAGCTTAAACATGCTGAACCAAGTAGATTAAGCTTAAGTGGAGAAGTTATAAATTCACCTAATTCTTCATCACCATTTAGTTTTAAAAATATAGATTTATCAAGAGTTACTTTCTATATAAGAAGTAATGGTATTGAATATAAATTTGAATAAATTATTAGACTAATTTAATAATAAAAAATAAAGCATAGGTAATTTTATATACCTATGCTTTTATAAATTAAAAAGTTATTTTAATCTAAAAGAACTTTTTAATGAAACTATTCTATTAAATACTAAGTTATCTTCAGTAAAATTCTTAATATCTACATTAAAGTATCCGTGTCTAAATAATTGTAGTTTATCTTGTGGTTTAGCATTTTTAAAATGAGGTTCAATAAATCCTTTCATTACAGTTAATGAATTTGGATTTATTTGTTCTAAGAAATGTTTTTCTTCCTCATCATCTTTAGATTCAAGTATTAAAGGTTCATACAATCTAAATTCAGCTGGAACAGCACTAGTAGCATCCACCCAGTGTATAGTTCCTTTAACTTTTCTTCCTGTAAAGCCAGAACCACTTTTAGTTTCTATATCGTAAGTACAGTGAATTTCTGTAACATTACCATTTTCATCTTTTATTACATCATTACATTTAACAAAGTAAGCTCCTTTTAGTCTAACTTCATTTCCAGGAAATAATCTGAAATATTTTTTTGGAGGGTTTTCCATAAAATCCTCTTTTTCTATATAGAGTTCTCTAGAGAATGGAACTTGTCTTTTTCCAGCTGTTTCATCATCAGGATTATTTTCTATTTCTAGCATTTCAGTCTGTCCTTCAGGATAGTTAGTTATAACTAATTTAAGTGGATTTATAACTGCCATAGCTCTTGGTGCTTTTGAATTTAAATCTTCTCTTATAAAATATTCAAGCATTTGAGCATCAACTGTAGATCCTGCTTTAGCTACTCCTATTTCTCTACAGAACTTTCTTATAGATTCTGATGTGTATCCTCTTCTTCTAAGACCAGCTATAGTAGGCATTCTTGGATCATCCCATCCATCTACAATACCTTCATCAACTAATAATTTAAGTTTTCTTTTACTCATAACAGTATTTGTTATGTTAAGTCTAGCAAATTCAATTTGTCTAGGTATGGATTCCATTTCACATTCAGCAACAAACCAATCATATAAAGGCCTATGGTCCTCAAATTCTAATGTGCATATTGAATGAGTTATTCCTTCAATAGCATCTTCTAATGGATGGGCAAAATCATACATTGGATAAATGCACCATTTTGAACCTGTATTATGATGCTCAGAATGAGAAATTCTGTATATAATAGGATCTCTCATATTTATATTAGGAGAACTCATATCTATTTTAGCTCTTAAAACTTTACTTCCATCTGGAAAGTCTCCATTTTTCATTTTTTCAAATAAATCTAAATTTTCTTCAACAGTTCTATTTCTGTAAGGACTTTCTTTACCAGGTTGAGTTAATGTTCCTCTATATTGTCTAATTTCTTCAGGAGTTAAATCACATACATAAGCTTTTCCTTTTTTTATTAGAAGTTGTGCTTTTTCATACATTGTATCAAAATAATTTGATGCAAAGAATAGGTTATCCCAGTGAAAGCCTAACCATTCAACATCTTCTTTAATTGATTCAACATATTCAGTATCTTCTTTAGTTGGATTAGTATCATCGAATCTTAAGTTTGTTTTTCCTTTGAATTCATCAGCAAGTTCGAAATTAAGTATTATAGACTTAGCATGACCTATGTGTAAGTACCCATTAGGCTCTGGTGGAAAACGAGTAATGATTTCATTATGCTTTCCAGTTTCTAAATCATCTATTACTATATTTCTTATAAAGTTTGATGAACTTGGTACGTTTGACATCTTATCATCCCTTTTCTCACAATTTTTTATATATCTAGATATAAGCAGATATGTATGTTAAGCTATAGCTAAATTTTCCTTATATCTTTATTGTTAATGTGTATAAACATACTTCTTCATATAGATTTTAATATACCATAAAAAGCTAAATCTATCTACAAATTATATTAAAAATTAAACTTTTAATATGATTTTATTAATAATAATCTACACTATTTTCAATTTTTTCAATAATACGCAAATTTACATTATTAATTATGAG
>NZ_WHJC01000275.1 GCF_009295725.1 Clostridium tarantellae | reverse complement strand
CTTTTTGCAAAATATTTTTTTTAAGCATAAGAATATTTTACCATAAATCCTAAACTCGTGGAGTTTGGGATTTATTTTTTTAAAGAAAAAAGGAGCTGTTCACTAATTATTTAGTGCGACAGCCCCTTTTATTTAAAATATATTATTACCATTCATCAGCATTTTTAAGTCCTGGAATAGAAGAGGCTTTAAATACAGGTTCTTTTATTCCTTGTTTTTTTTGATTAGTATAATCTTTAAGTGCAAGGAAAGCAAATTTTCCAAGTAAGATTATAGCTATAAGGTTTAATATTGCCATTAATCCCATAAATAAATCAGCTAAGTTCCAAACAATAGCTACTTCAGTTAAGGAACCAAACATAATCATGAAAATAACAAACATTCTATATATATTTAAAATTATTTTATTGTTTTTTATAAATTCAATATTTGATTGTCCGTAGTAAAAGTTCCCAACAATAGAACTAAATGCAAATAATAATATACAAAATGCTATAAAATATGTACCAAAAGCTCCAAGTTGAGAATTTAAAGCAGTTTGCGTCAATTCAATTCCAGTTAATGATGTGTTATTATAAGTACCTGAAACTAAAATAATAAATGCTGTACATGAACAAATAATTAGTGTATCAGTAAATACACCTAAAGTTTGAATTAAACCTTGTTTAACAGGATGAGATACCTCTGCTGTTGCAGCAGCGTTTGGAGCACTACCCATACCTGCTTCATTAGAAAATAATCCTCTTTTAACTCCTTGGGAAACAGCAGCACCAATACCACCAACAGCAAACTGTTTTATTCCAAATGCGCCTTCAAATATTAATTTAAATATGTTAGGAATTTGTTTGAAGTTGATTAATATAATGAATATGGCAACTAATATATAAGCAACTGCTAATATAGGAACTATAACTTCAGATACTTTTGCTATTCTATGAATTCCACCAAAAATAACTAACGCAGTAAGTATACATAAAATTATTCCTATAATTGTTTTATTTAATCCGAAAGCATTATTTAATGCTACAGTAATAGTATTAGCTTGCACTGCATTGAAAACTAAACCGAAACAGATAGTGATTAATATAGAAAAGATAATTCCCATCCATTTTTTGCCTAACCCTTTTTCCATATAATAAGCAGGACCACCTCTATAGGAATCTTTATCTTTTACTTTATATATTTGAGCAAGAGTACTTTCTACAAAACTTGATGCAGATCCGATTAATGCAATAAGCCACATCCAGAAAACCGCGCCAGGACCTCCAACTGAAATTGCAAAAGCAATACCAGCAATATTACCAGTTCCCACTCTAGATGCTGTACTTATACAAAATGCTTGAAATGAAGAAACTTGATTTTTGTCTTTTTTAGAATTAGGTCCAATACCATCTCCTAAAAGTCTAAACATTTCTTTTATGTATCTAAATTGTACGAATTTAGTTTTAAGTGTGAAAAATACACCTACGCATATTAATAAAGCTATAAGTATATAAGTCCATATAAAATTATTAGCTTCAATTACTAATTTATTTAATAATTCCATAGCATTACCCCCTTTTGTATTTTAAACCTAAATAAATAACATATAGAATATTTTAATACTAAATGTGCTAAAATGCAAGATGAAATAATAGTAAATTCAAAAAAAAAATAAAAATTTTATATCAGTTAAATAAATGTAGCTATAATAAGGGGTTAGCAACTGGTAGAAATTATAAAAAAAGTAACAACTGAATAATAAATAAGTTGTTACCTCAAATCGTTAATGAATAAAAATTTAAAGACTAAAAATAGACAAATCTATTCTTAGTCTTTATTGAAATGAAATTTATTGTTTATTTTGATTATTTCTCCAAAAAATAATATTTTTCTTTGGTTCAGAATTTATTCTTGTATTATTGTTTTCACCACTTGGTGGAATAGGTTTTAAAGCCTCATTATTGGGTATTTCAGGTTTATTATTTGAATCATCTGGTTTATTTTCATTTCCGGGTTTATTTTCGTTATTTGGTTTATTTTCATTTCCGGGTTTATTTTCGTTATTTGGTTTATTTTCATTTCCGGGTTTATTTTCGTTATTTGGTTTGTTATTATTTTCTGATGTATTTTCAAAATTATTTGGTTTAGTTGGTAAAGAACTCATATCATCATATTGTGTTGGAAGAACAAATTTTGAATCAAAAGTTCCGCTGTGATAATATGGTTTTTTTATAAAAATTCTTTGTTGTATTAAACTTTGAGGTGTTTTATTAGTTGCAAGTTTATTATTTAATTTATTTATATTTGCTTTAACATGAACATCACAAAGTTTAGATGGTACTTGACCTTCTATAAATAGGAAAGAATCAATTCTACCACCTCTAGAGTCAGCTTTACATAAGTCAGTAGCTAATAAACCAGAATCTTTACATACAGATGCAGTTACTAGTCCGGATGGTTGATGTATTTCTTTATAAGGAAGATCTTTATGAGCTGCTCCCATTACTTTTCCCCATAAAGTACCAGCTGTGTTACCACTTCCACCATTCATTGTTGTTGGTTGATCATATCCAATCCATACAGCAGCAGAGTAATATGGTGTTAATCCTGCAAACCAGTAATCTTTATTACCTGTTGTGGTACCAGTTTTACCTGCTACAGGTATGTTACCAAATTTAGCCCCTTTAGCTGAATAAGTAATAGGTCCTTTTAGCATATCATATAATATATATGCAGTTTGTGGAGAAATCACATTTGTTTTTTCAGCATTAGCTTCTAAAATTACATTTCCAGAACTATCTTCAACTTTTGTATATAATACAGGTTCCGTTAGTATTCCGTTATTTCCAAAGGCGCCAAAAGCAGCTGCCATTGTAAATACATTTCCACCATCTCTATCATTAGGGTCATTATTAAACTGACCTAAAGCCAGAGAGGAAATACTTGTTTGTGATTTAGAATTATACTTTAATCCAAATTTTTCTCCATAAGCTAAGGAATTTTTTAATCCAATTTCATCTACTACTTTAAGAGCTACTACGTTGTTAGATATTCTTAAAGCTTCTTTAAGAGTTAAATAGCCGTTATTTTTATGATTTTCATTTTTGGGAGCTGATGTATAGCCATATGATTTATATTTTTTAGCACTCCAAGGTGAATCATCTATTACAGTGGATGAATTCATTAGTTTAAGATCAATAGCTGGTGCATATACACTTAATGGTTTTGAAGATGAACCAGTAGGTCTTAAATCATAATAAGCTCTATTTAAAGACATAGCTGGTTGCGTACCTCTACCTCCAACTAAAGCTTTAACCTGACCATTATGATAATCCATTATGGAAACCGCAGCTTGAATTAGTGGTATACCATTTTTATCTTTTGCATCCTTGTTTGTTAAATTAGAAATAGGTAAATTTATTATGTTCTGAACGTTATCTTGCAATTTTTTATCCATAGTAGTATGGATTTTTAATCCACCATTTACAATAAGTTTATCAGCTTCTTCAGCAGAGTATTTTAATTTTTCTTGTAAATCTTTTTTAACTTCAGAAATAACAGGTCTAGAAAACCACTCGTATTCCATAGTTTGGAATTTTTCACCCTTTTCAAAAGTAAAACTTGTAGGAGATAAATCAGTAACTGCTTCATTAAACTCATTTTCTGAAATGTAACCTAATTCTAACATTTTACTAAGTACATTTTTAGTTCTATTAATATATGCTGATGGATCATCATTGTTTTTAGGATTAAAAGCATCTAATGCTGTAGGTGCCTGAGTTAATCCAGCTAAATAAGCACATTGAACTAAAGTTAAGCCATCTTTAATACTTTTATTAAAGAATCTCCAAGAGGCAGCTTCAATTCCGTATTGATGACCACCCATAGGAATTGTATTTAAGTAAGCAGTTAAAATTTCATCTTTACTTAATAATTCTTCAAGATTTATAGCTAAATATATTTCTTTTACTTTTCTTTTGATAGAAATCTCATTAGTTAAAATAGTGTTTTTAAGTAATTGTTGAGTTATAGTAGATGCTCCATGCAAACCTCTTTTACCTGAAAGAATATTTTGAATATCAATAATTAAAGCACCAACTATCCTTTTAACATCAATTCCTTTATGCGTATAAAAACGCTCATCTTCAATTGAAACGAAAGCGTTTTTTAAGTTTTGTGGTATATCTTCTGATTTTAGTACAAAACGTTGTTCAGTAGTAACAACATTAGACATAAATTCTCCTTTATCATCATACATGATAGAAGGTTGATTTAAAGATAGTACAGCATCTACATCTAAAGGTGGTGTACTTTTAATTATAGAGTAAATATAGCCTGCCCCTACCATAAATACAGTTATAGACAAAAATAAAACACTTAAAAAGAAAATTTTGAAAAATTTCTTTACTTTTGATTGAGGCTTATTTTGACTATTTTTATTTGTATCTTTATTTTCAGACATAAAATCCTCCTAAACAATTTTAATAAACATGATTAC
>NZ_WHJC01000274.1 GCF_009295725.1 Clostridium tarantellae | reverse complement strand
GTAAATAAACAGTATTATATAATAAATATATATAATATGTAATTTTAGTGATAAAATAGTAATAGGACTAGTATGTAAAGGAGAGAAAATTATGAATTTCTTAGATAAATTACAAAGAAAATTTGGAAAATTTTATATCAAAAATTTAATGTTGTATATAGTTTTAATAACAGCATTTGTATATTTTTTATTATATACAGCAGACCCTAATGGTATTTTTAATCTTATGCTTATTCCACAAAAAGTATTAAAGGGAGAAATTTGGAGACTTATAACTTTTGTATTTATACCACCATTTGGTGTATCAATAATTGGATTATTATTTTCATTATATTTTGATTATCTTGCAGGTTCTGGATTAGAACAAGAATGGGGAGGATTTAAGTTTAATATATATTATTTTACTGGAATATTAGCTACTATAGTAATTTCATTTTTGACAGGGGTTCCAGCAACAGGTGCTTATGTAAATTTATCATTATTTTTAGCTTTTGCTATGATTTATCCTAACTTTCAGGTGTTATTTCTTTTTGTAATTCCAATAAAAATTAAATACCTAGCAATGATAAATTGGGTTTTAATTGCATATGGGTTTATTACAGCTCCTTCTATAGGTGCGAAATTACTTTATTTAGCTCCAGTTATTAATTTCTTATTATTCTTTGGAAAAGATATAATAAAAAGTACTAAGCATAAGGGAAAAAATTATGCAAGAAAGCAAAAATATAATGCAAAAGTAATTCCTATTAATGGTCCAAGACATAAATGTACTGTATGTGGTATTACTGAATTAGATGATCCTAATATGGAATTTAGATATTGTTCAAAATGTAAGGGAAAGCAATGTTATTGTATAAATCACATTAAAAATCATAAACATATAGAATAAAAAATTTAAATAAATTATACACATAAATTAAATAGTTTAATAAAGTATAATATATGATTTTCTTAAGGAGGAATTTTATGGGGTTTGAATTTTATTCTTCAGGAAACAGTAATGATAGTGTAGTTTTACAAATGGAAGAGTTAAATGATAGCTATGTTATTTATGGACAATTAAACAATGTAAAACAAAATGATATAAGTATTAATTATGATAGTGAAAATAGTGTATTAACAGTATCAGCTGTTGTAAGTACTGCTATTAATACAGGAGGGCTAGGAGTTACAATTCAGCAGAGCAATACTGTTACAAAAAATTTCAAAGTAGAGAACATAAAAGCTACTGAAATTAATGGTGATTTTGATGGATTAAATTTAAAGATTACCTTACCTAAATTAATTTCTTCAGCAGGTTCTATTGATGGAGATGATTTAGTAATAGATGTAGATTATTATGAAATGGAATAATAAATAAAAAGATGGCAAGTATTCAATTTATATGCTTTAATTATTACTTTTAATTTTATATAGGTTTAAAAGTAACAATTAAATAGTATTTTGTAGTACTTGTCATTTTATTTATATAAATAATTTTACAGAAGGTAAATATAATAACATAGTAAAAATTAATTTATAATATTAAAATTTTATGAAGAATAATTTATCATCAAATAATGAGTTTATTTGATGATAAAAATATAAAATTATTTAAAAATCAATGTTTAATTGTAATTAATAGATTGAGCGCTTTATTTTATGGAGAAATTTTATTATAATGTATATTGTTTTGAATTTAATAAGTATTATTAAAGCTATATAAATATTATTATATTAAAGTAATTATTAATTAATTTAGGAGCGATATTATGAAGAAGCAATTTAAAAGAAATAGGATTTTATATTTTATTTTAGTAATTTTAGTAATGATATTAGGTATAGCTTCAAGAAAATTTGGTATATATTTACCTGGGTTTTTAAGAGCTTATGCTGGAGATACTCTGTGGGCTTTAATGGTGTTTTTAGGCTTTGCTTTTTTATTTAAAGACAAACCTATACTGCAAATAGCTATTTTTGCAATAATTTTTTCTTATGGTATAGAAATTTCCCAACTATATAAAGGAGATTGGATTGAAGATTTAAGAAATACAACTTTAGGTGGGTTAATACTAGGTTATGGTTTTTTATGGAGTGATTTAATATGTTATACTATGGGCATATTAATTGGAGTTATAGGTGAATTTAGTATATTAAAGTTTAAAAAATAAATACTATATATAAAGTATAAGAAATATGGTTATACAAATTTATAAAAAAAAGAGGGAATTTTATGGATTTATATGTTTCAGATTTAGATGGAACTTTATTAAATAGTAATAAGAAAGTTTCTTTAGAATCAAAAAATATTTTAAATGAATTAATAAATAAAGGTGTTAATTTTACCATTGCTACAGCTAGAACACCAGCTACTGTGGTGGATTTACTAGAGGGAGTAAACTTGAAAATCCCTGCTACATTAATGAATGGTGTTTTAATATATGACATAAACAAAAGAAATTATATAGATACAAAGGATATACATAAGGATTCTGTAAATAAAATGCTTAAAATATTTAAAGAATATAAAAAAGATTTCTTTGTTTATACCATTAGAGATAATCATTTATGGGTTTATTATAGGGAGTTTAAATGGAATATAGAACAAGATTTTTATAATGAAAGATGCAATAAATCTTTAAAAACCTTTGTTAAAATAGAAGACTATGTAGAAGCTATTAAAGATAGTAAGGTTATTAATTTTATAATATTTGATAAATTAGATTTTATAAAAGAAATATATGAAGAAATTAAAAATGTGGAAGGAATAACTACAGATTTTTATGAAGACATATATGAGAAGGGAATGTACTATTTAGAAGCTTATAGTTCTAAAGCATCAAAGGCTAATGGAATAGAGCTTTTGAAGGAGTATGTAAATCATAGCAAGCTTATTACCTTTGGAGATAATGTAAATGATATACCTATGTTTAAAATTTCAGATGAATGTTATGCTATGGAAAATGCAGTGGATAAATTAAAAAAATTAGCTACTAATGTAATAGATAGCAATAATAATGATGGAGTAGTTAAATTTATTAAAGAAAGAGAAGGTAAGTAAATGAGAAATATAAAAATGCTTATTCAGTATGATGGAAGTAGATATAAAGGGTGGCAAAAGCAAAATCAAAAGGGTAGTAATGTTTCTACCATTCAAGATAAGATAGAAAAAGTTTTAAGCAAAATGACTGAAGAGGATATACAAATAATAGGTTGTGGAAGAACCGATACAGGGGTTCATGCTGAAAATTATATAGCTAATTTTAAAACAGTTTCTATAAAGTCATTGGAGGAAATATTAGAGTATTTAAATACATATTTGCCAGAAGATATAGTAGTAAAATCTTTAAAAAATTGTAATGAAAGATTTCATGCACGATTAAATGTAAAATCAAAGACCTATGTATATACAATAGATAATAATGAATATGCTGATGTATTTTTAAGAAAGTATACATATCATATAAGAAAAAAATTAAATTTAGAAGAAATGATTAATGGATCTAAGTATTTAATAGGAACCCATGATTTTCAAAGTTTTACTAGTTTGAAGATTAAAAATGGCAAATCAACCATAAGAACTATAAATTACATAAACATAGAAGAAAATAATAATATAATAAAAATTAAAGTAAATGGTAATGGATTTTTATTAAATATGGTGAGAATAATAGTAGGTACTCTTTTAGAAGTAGGGTTAGGCAATATGTGTTCTAGTGAAGTAAAACATATATTAGAAATTAAAAAGAGATCAGAAGCCTCAGAAAAAGCCCCAGCTAAAGGGCTTTGTATGGAAAGTGTAGTTTATTAAAAGTATTTTTAAATATTATAAATTCTCAGAAAAATTTAAAAATACTATTGAATTTTTAATAAAATATCATTATAATAAATAAAAAATGATAATAAATTAAAGATTATGATAAGGAATAGTATGATAGTATAATCCTTTTAGAGAGCTAAAGAGTGGTGGAACTTTGGTAGGATACCTTTCAGAAGCAGCCTTTGAATTTCATATTGAGAACTAAGAATTAATTTCTTAAATTAGATATTGACGTATACCTCCCGTTAAAGAGGATAGATTATATTTAAATATAATCTAACTGAGTGGATAATTTTAAATTATCTATTAGGGTGGTACCGCGAAGTGAGTCCTTCGTCCCTTTTTAGGGATGAAGGGCTTTTTTATTTATTCATAAGTTTATAATAAATAAAAACCTGATAGTAAATTTAACTAAAATGGAAAAGGTAATCTATATAAAATATTTATAATACAAATTATTAGGCGATTGTGAAATTAAGATTTAAAAAATTGTGGATAACTTTTAAAAAAACCAATATTTTGATTTAAATTTGTGCATGAAAATATAGACCCTAACAAAAACGGTCTTTTACAGAAAGATTATGAAATTAGACTGTGGATATGTGATTAAGCTGATATTAAATATAGTTTTCTAATACTTCTAATATATTTTATGTCATTTAAAGAGTAGGCTAAAATAACATTTATTAGTTTAGAAATAGCTGTTAAA
>NZ_WHJC01000273.1 GCF_009295725.1 Clostridium tarantellae | reverse complement strand
CTTATTTGAGTGCGTCTATTTTTAGATATATTTTAACTATAGTTGAAATATATAAAATTATTTTAAAAAATATAGAAAAGGAGCTATCGCTAGCGGATTTTTTTATCCGCTAATGCGACAGCCCCTTTAGTTAAAATTAAATATTATTATTTAAGGGTTCTTGCATTTAAAGCAATTGGTCTAGATTTTTGTCCATCATTTCCAACAGCAACTATTTTAAATCCATATAAGGTATTAGATTTTAAACTAGTTACATTAAATTCAGCAGCGTTACTTTCAGAGACTTTAGTTAATTCTTTTCCATCTTTATATACTATATATTCTTTAACTTCTCCACCGACAATAGGGGAGTTCCAAGTTAATTTAATACTATTATTTGTAATATCTGTAGCCATTAAATTTTGAGCTTTTCCAGGTTTTTTTGTTTCTACTGGTGGTTCAGTAGGATTACTTAATTCACCATATGCTTTAAATTCATAGAAAGAAGCCCAAGTGTTACCTGAAGGTAAGTTTTTCATTTGAACCTTTATATATCTTACATTTTCTTCAGATAAAATAATAGAATCATTTTGAGAACCGTCTAAATTATTACTTTTATCAGCAGCAACTCTCCAGTTTTCTCCATCTTCTGAAACTTGAATTTCATATCCATATTTTGCATCTTTTTCCCAAAGAATTTCTACAGCATCCAAATCATAAACATCTTCTAAATCCACTTGCCACCAATGGTTAGAACCAGCTGTAGCAGCACACCATCTAGAATTTATATCACCATCATTACCTTTTTCAGGACCTCTACCATAAGCATCTTCTGATTGGCTAGAAGTAGCAGGTTTATTTAAAGCAAGATTATTGCCAGAAACTTTTAAAGTGGATATTAAATCATCAAAAGTTTCAGTTTCATTATTTGAATTAGTTAAAGATACATTAGTTATTATTTCAGATTTATTTATTTTTTTCTTAGGAATAAATTTTAAAGTAAATAAATCTGATTCACCAGTAAATGGATTTGAAGCATTTGTTTTGATTTTAACTTTTCCAGGTTCTAATTCCTCAGCTGAAATAACTTCAAAATCTTTTGGAGTAGAGATATTTATATTACCATTATTATCTTTATCCAAATCAAAAATGTTACTATCAAAATTAACTAAAAATTCACCGCTGGTTAAAGTACTTACTTTATCAATAGATAAAGTATATTCAAATTCAGAATTAAGCTCTACATTTTTATTTACTATAGCTTGTATAGATGGTGTAACTTTTGGAGGTTCTTCACCATTGATTATTTTTTTAACAATATTATCAAATTTTTCTTTAGCAATAGAAACTTCTTGTCCATAATTTACAGAATAATCATGAGATCCTCCCTTTAGTTCTTTAAGAATTTGTTCAACTTCAAAAGTCCATTCAGGGTGAGCTTTTAGTAATTGATTAATTTTTTCATTATCTTGTATACCTTCTTTTAATCTTTCAAATCTTACAGAACTTCTAGCATCTGGATATACTAAGAAACAATCTCCAGATTCAAAAAGAGTATGGTCTGTAGTTTCTAAAGGATCTTTAACCCAGCTATCATAAGCCCATCTTAAGAATCCATCTGCTTTATATTTTGCTGCATTCCAACCAAGCCATGCAGCTTCTCCTGGTTTAGATCTAGTAAAAGTATTTGGATAGGAGCCTGTACAAACATAATAAGTAGTATTAAGTCCTAATTCTTTTCTATGCTCTACAATATCATAAAACTCATCATTTATTTCCCAAATAGCTAAACAAAGATCATCTATACTGTCTACTAAATCATTTACATTACCGTAGTTCATAGCACCAGATATTTTTAAAGGAGTATCTTTAAGAAGTTCTATTACAGCTTTCATATCATTTAATGGTCTCTCATCCATAGCTATATAAGTTATATCTTGCCAACCTTTTTCATTAATATGAGAAACTAAAGCATCAATAAATTGGGACCAGTATTCTTGCCATTTAGCACTTCCAGGTGTTAATTTTTCTTCCACTTCTTTGTTTTGAGATTCATCAAAATAAAATATTCTATTTTCCCAAGGAACCATACTATAGCAATTTATTTGTTTATCTATTCCAAGTTCTAAACATAATTCTACATAAGTATCAAAGTTTGTAAAATCAAATTGAAAAGTACCATCTATTTTTTTTGTCCATTCAACCATAGAATCATATGGGTCATAAGTTTGTCCATTCCAAGGATCCTTTACTATAGTAGTTGTAATAACTTTTTGTCCTGCATCTCTTAATAATTCTAAATGTGGTTTTAAATAATTAAGATGTTCTTGTGACCATGGTTCCACATTATAATATCTAGCTACAGCATAGGGGTTCTGCCATAAATCTAAATGGAAATCCCAATCTTTTGGAGCTGGTAAATCCATATCTAATACTTCAATAGAAATTTGAAATTGAAGAGGATCACAATATTCAGAATCAGCTGTTACGGTACCAGTATAAGTTCCAGCAGGTATATCATTAGGAACATTTACTTTAGCCCAAACAGGTTGAATTGTTTCACCAGTTAAATCAATAGAATTTACGTTGTCTATTATATCAGGAATCATATATCCTTCAGCACGTACATATTTAATGAAATTTAAATCTATATTTTCATTAGAAATAATATTGCCATTAGAATCTTTTAAATCAGAAGCTGTTAAAGTTAAATTATTAATATCTTTAAGCTCACTCCACAATATAAATTGACTAGTAACTTCTTCGCCTTTCCAAGCCGTTGAATTCCAAGTAGTAGGGTTCTTTTCTTCTATTATTGAATCATAATTTTCCCTCATATAATGAATATCTTTATTGCCAACAAAACCATTTAATGTTGGTAATATTTCATCACCATCTTTATATATTATTTTAGGATTCCAAATAGTATTATCACTAGAAATATCTCCACCATTAGAATCAACAATAAAGTTAATTAAATCTCCTTCTTTAACATTTAATTCAAAGTCATGTTTAATACCAGTAGCATCTTTACCTTGGATTACTTCCCAATCATTTTCTAGTGGCCAGACTTTATTAGAATTAAGTTCAATTTTAACTCTAACACCATCACCATTTAAATTTTCTTTTTTAGGATTACCAAATACTAAAATTTCTCCATCTTTAGGAGCTTTAAAAGTTAGTACAGCTTCTTGAGTTGGACCTGGATGAAGGGAAGAGGGAGCATATATTCTACTCCATGAATGACTTCCTTGCCATGTTCCATTAGCCACACTATTATTGTAGGACATAGAATTAACTTCACCATTAACTCTTTCATTATAATACCAATTATTGTCTCCTTGTGTTGTAGAAAAATCTTTTTTAAAATCAAATTTATTTTTTGTAGTATTAGATTCAGTAGTAGAATTATTTTTAGCCTTTACCATAAAAGTATTTGTTTCAATTACATTAAACAAAAAAATAGAACCTAAAAATAAACTTAATCCTCTAGCTAATTTACTCATAAAAAACCTCCTTTTAACCATTTGTTAAATGTTTACATAATAAGATTAACATATTTTGTAAAAAAATTACAGAAGTATAAATAATTTTAATAATAAAATATTTATATAAAATGTTAATTTTAAGAATTAAAGGGTGAATTTATGAAAATCATTTAAATAATTGTTAATTATGAAGTTTTACATTAAGTGTTTTAAATTATATAATATAAAATAAGATACTAAATATAGATAATAATCTATAAATTAGAAAAAATAACTTGTAGATTGTTTTTTAAATTAAGTATTTTTACCATTAGTGTTTTAGTGTGTTAACTATTTAATAAATTAGGAGTGATTAACATGAGTGGTAAACTAGAGAAAAAACAAAAAACCATAATAGGAAGTGTTTTTGCAGTAATAGTTGTAGTTATAATAGTGTTTGTTGTGAACAAATATATGAATAAAAGTGCTGCTGAAACACCAGAACAAGCTGTAAGCAATTTCATACAATGTGAGAAAGATGGAGATTTTGAAACAGCTACTGATTGGTTAAATAAAGAAGGAAGAGAGCATATTTCAGTAAGTTTTATGGAAGAATTAAAGGCTGATTTAATTAAAGATGGAACTACAATAGCTTATGATAATATATCATCACAAGGGGATAACGCATTAGTTCCAGTTTCAGTATATAATCCTAATTTAAAGGGTGCAGGACCAAGAGGAGAATTATTATTTAATTTTTATACCGTTAAAGAAGGAGATGGCTGGGTAATAAAAGATATAAAAGAAATAAAACAGTAATAATATTTATAAAAAAGCAAAAATATTTTAAAAGAATGTTTTTGCTTTTTTATATTATTTTTAGTTAATATAGTTTTAATTTTTATGTACAAGTATATTATTAAAATGTTATATTTATATATAGATAAAATGAAATTATAGAGCATAGGGAGAAAATTAAAGTGATTACAATAGAAGATAAAAAACTAGAAGATAAATTTAATAATATAATTAAAGGTATAGAAATTTTAGGTGGTAATTATATTATTAAAAATAAAGTAAAAGAAAAATTAGCTTTAGCAATAATAAATTCAGAATTAAAT
>NZ_WHJC01000272.1 GCF_009295725.1 Clostridium tarantellae | reverse complement strand
ATTAATAATAATATAAATATTTAAAGTTTTTATATTATGGAAAATTTTATTAAAAATATACTTGAAATATGAAAATAAGGATGATAATATATTAAGTGTACTATAACAAATAGTACACTTAATACACTTAATACAATTTTAATTATTTAGAGGTGAGGTAATGAAGAGGATTATTTTAATTAGTACATCAATAGTACTAATACTTGGAGCAATTTTAGCAGGAGCATATGCTAGTAGTGACAGGTATACATTAGAGGTTTATTTTAGAACTCCAGAAGATGCAATAAATTATATAGTTGAAAACTGGGGTGATGGTAGAGGGTCAGAAGAAAACTTTAAGGATGCATTATCAGAAAGAGCTTATTATACCAATTGTATTTTTAATAGGGGTACTTATTATTATGCAATGCAAAATTTGAAAAATTCATCTCATAATGAAATTAAGAAATTAGAAGATAATAAGTTTTTAGGCTATCATGAATTAATTACTAAAGCAATAAAAAGAATAGGAAATAGACCTTATGAAATTTATTATGCAAATTTAGGTGATAAAAATTATTATGATGAAAAAGGCAGTGATGTACAAAAGCAAGAGCAACTTATGTTTTTAATGGTCAATAACGGAAATGGATGGGTTTTAGATACATTAAGTGAATCTTATATTCCAATTCAATAACTTAGGAGGTGATTAAATGATTAAAATAGATGCAAGAAGTAGTACGCCAATTTATGAGCAAATTATAATTGGAGTAAAGGAAGCGATTTTAAAAGGATTAATAAATCCAGGAGAAAAGTTACCTTCAGTTAGAGAGATGGCAAGTATGCTTATGACTAATCCAAATACAGTGAGTAAAGCCTATGGAGAATTAGAAAGACTTAAAGTTATTGAAACTTTAAGAGGAAAGGGTACCTTTATATCAAGTGATTATAAGCCACATATTCAGGAGGATAGAATGGAGAGTTTAAAAGAAAGTTTAAAAAATATAGTTTTAGAGGCTAAATATATGGGACTTACTAAAGAGGATATACTTAGAATAATGGATGCTTTTTATAAGGAGCTAGATAATAAAGAAGACTCAGAAGGTTAAGAGGTGAGAACTTTGATAGAAATAAAAAATATTAGTAAAGCTATTGGTGATAAAGAGATATTAAAAAATGTAAATTTAAAAATAAATGAGGGAAGTATATTTGGATTACTTGGACCAAACGGAGCGGGAAAGAGTACATTAATAAGAATTATTACAGGTATTTATAAAAGTGATAAAGGAGTTGTAAACTTTGATGAAGTAGATGTTTATGACAATCCAGAGGTAAAAAAGCACATAGGATATGTAGCTGATACAAATGAATTTTTTTCAAGGCTTACTGTAAAGGAAATAATAAAATATTACCAGATTTCTTATGACACCTTTGACATAAATAAATTTGATGAGTTAAATAAAATATTTAAAGTTCCTAAGAAAAGTTTTTTATTTGCTCTTTCAAAGGGAAATAAAACTAGATTAGCTATTATGCTTAATATATCTATAAGACCAAAATATTTAATTTTAGATGAGCCTACTTCAGGTTTAGATCCAATTATTAAAAGAAAATTTATGGAAATATTGGTAGATGAAGTAGCTGAAAATGGTACAACTATATTAATTTCTTCACATAATCTATCAGATGTTGAAAGAATTTGTGATAGTATAGCCATAATTGAAGATGGAAAAATTAAATCAACCTCTTCTATAGAAGAAATGAAAATATGTTATAAGAAGCTTCAAATTGCTTTTAAGGATCCAGTAGAAATGCAAGAGCTTCAGGGGGAAGAGGTTATTAATATATCAAAAATGGGAAGAGTATTTAATGTGGTTATTAATAATGAAGAAAAATTTATAAATAAAGCTAATAAATTTAACCCTATTTTTGTTGAAGAATTAAATTTAACCTTAGAGGATATCTTTATTTATACATTAGATAGGGAGGATAGTTATGAAGAGAATTAATAAAGGATTATTATATGAACAATATTATTCTTTAAAGTTAGTAACTATATTATTAGCTTTAATAACAGCAGTATATTCATTTATAGTTTCAAAACAGAAAATAAGACAGATTAGTTTCGAAACTGAATATTATCAAACATTATATAACTTTTTAATAAATCGTGTAAATATTGGAGATTTAATGTGTATATCTTTAGTTGTAGCAATTTTATTAGTTTGTTCTTATGGTATTAATAAGGGAAAATCAATGTTATTTTTAGGAGCAGCACCTACATCAAGAAAACAAATAATTTATTCAAGAACTTTATCAGTATTTATATCAACATGTTTAATATTATTTGTAGATTTATATGTAAATATATTTGTATCTTTAAAATATAGATATTACTTAGAGTATTTTAATAGTTCTTTTTTATCCACAAGTTTTTTAAGAACTTTAATTTTACTTAGTGCAGCTATATGTTTAATAGCTATATTTACTTTAGCTCAAATTGTTGTAAATAATGGAATTTTATCTGGAGCTTTTGGATTTTATATGTTGTTATATCCTTTTATTATGATTATAGGTATTAGTAGTATAATAGGAGAAGGAACGGGAACTTATATTCATGCTTTTGAAGAATTCATTGGAAATGTTAGGTATACAGAGTGGGGCGTAGAATTTAAAGGAGCATTAGGTTTTTTAGAAAAAATTATAGGGGTATATAATATTAAAAATACTATTTTATGGTGTGTAATAGCTATAGTAGTAGCACTATTATTTTTTAAGTTTATAGATGTAAATTTATTTAAAAGAGTTAGTCTTGAAAATAGAGTTAAAGTTTTTGTTAATAATATTTGGGAAAAGATCATTATTATATTAACAACTATATTAATTACAATATGGGGAAGTTTTTTCCTTTCAATTATAATAACTGAATTTTCTTATAATTATAGTTATGATACTAATGGAAAGAAAATATTTTTAATTATGCCTATAATATTAATTTATCCATGTTACTTTATACTAAAGAAAATTGTATATTTATTAAATAAAAAAGGTATAGAAGTAACTTTAGTAGATGCTGATAAAATAGGTGAAGGATGTTCAGGAAGAAATACGGGTAAAATAACAGTCCAACATAATATTATTTATTCTAAGCTTAAAGAAAAACAAGGTGAAGATATAGCTAAATTTTATTATGAAGAAAATAATAAAGCTTTATTATTGATAGAAAATATAATAAAAGAAAATAAAATAAAATGTGATTTTAAAAAAGTAAAT
The DNA here is from genome assembly GCF_009295725.1 of Clostridium tarantellae. Taxonomy (GTDB): domain Bacteria; phylum Bacillota; class Clostridia; order Clostridiales; family Clostridiaceae; genus Sarcina; species Sarcina tarantellae. Next base: position 1,352 of record NZ_WHJC01000272.1, on the reverse strand, counting down.
TCTTATTTATTTACAGAAAATGATGAAGTAGTTGATTTGTTGAGAACTGAAAAAGAAGTATGTGAAGATTTAGGTATTAAATGTGATTATATTGAAGAATTAAATTTACCATTAAAAATAAAAGCAGCTTTATGTTTTAAAAATCAGGCTCAATTTAATCCTAAAAAATTTATAGATTCTTTAGGAAAAATAATAAGTGATAATGGAGTTAAAATTTATGAAAATACTCCATTAATAGATATGGATAAAGGTAAAGTATGTAAAATTAAAACTAAGGAAGGCTTTATAATAGAAGCAAAAAGTGTTATTATAGCTTCTCATAGTCCTTGGTACGATGATATGGGATTATATTTTGCTAAACAAAAAGCTGAGAGATCATATGTTGTAGCAGGTGAATATAATGGTGATTTTCATGAAGGAATATATATAAATGTAGAAGAACCTAGAAAAAGTTTTGCATTATATGAACATAATAAAGAAAAATTACTTATTAGTTGTGGAGAAAATCATAAAGTAGGGCAAGGAAGAGATTATAGTAGGCATTTTGAAGAATTAGAAAAAATGACAACTAAGCATTTTGGTGAAATTAATTTTAAATATAGATGGTCAGCACAAGATTATGTTACACCAGATAATATACCATACATAGGATATTTATCTATTGATAGCAATAATATATATATAGCTACAGGTTTTTCTAAATGGGGAATTACTAATGGAGTAGTAGCAGCTAATATAATAACTAATATGATAACTAATAATTTTTCTGGAAAAGAAGAAATATTATCACCTTTTAGAAAGGGAATTATTAATTTTTCATTTTTTAAAGAAAATATAAATATAATATTAGAGTATATAAAAGGAAAAATAAAATTAGGGGATAAAGAATTTCCAAAGGAAGCAGGAGAAGGAAAAATAGTTGTTATTGATGGAAGTAAATATGGAGCATATATAGATTTTAATAATAAAATTTATTTAGTAGATGTAACTTGCACTCATTTAGGTTGTGAATTGTTATTTAATAATGATGAGAAAACATGGGATTGTCCTTGTCATGGTTCAAGATTTAACTATGATGGAACAGTTTTAGAAGGACCGGCCACTAATCCATTAAGATCATATGGTGAAGGAGCTAATGATATAAATCCTCATATTATATAATAATATAAAAAATATAGAGATATCTTAAGGGTATCTCTATATTTATATTTAAAAATTAGTATAATAACGTCTTGTGCTAGTTATTTTGAAAAAATAAAAAATCCAACATATTTTCTGCTATAATTTAAGAATTACCACAAACCAAACTATAGGAGGAAAATATGTTAGATTACAATAATTATTTTATAGGA
>NZ_WHJC01000271.1 GCF_009295725.1 Clostridium tarantellae | reverse complement strand
TAGATGTATGATTAAAATATAGTTATTAGATAAATTTTTTTATTGAATATATAACTATATAAAAAAGATTTTTTAGAAAGAGGAGGATTTCAACATGGAAAATACTGATTTACCTTATGACTGGAAAATGCTTTTTTTATCTTCTTTAGATAATTCAGAAGAAAAAACTTATAGACTAGACGCTATAAAGGACTTTTTAAACCATACTTATGATATGGATGTTATTTCAACTAATAATGAACATGATTTCTTAGAAGTTTTTTATTACCAACAAAATATAAGTGCTATTTTTATAGAATATAAAGAAGAAAATAAAAACCAGTTTAAAAAAATATTGGCAGATATAAGAAAAAGAAATCAATATATACCGATAGTTGCATTTTCAGAGGAAAGAAAATTAAATTCTTTTGATTGTTGTGAATTTAAAGATTTATCAGATTTTTATTTTTTGTATGCTGATACAATAGATTTTTTAGCAGGAAGATTAATGGATCATTCTAAAAAATATATAGAAAATGTATTATCACCTTTTTTAAAACAACTTATAAAATATTCACATAAATATAAGTATGCTTGGCATACACCAGGACATATGGGAGGATGTGCTTTTATAAAAAATCCACCAGGAAAATTCTTTTATGATTTTTTAGGAGAAAATGTATTTAGAACAGATCTGTCTATTTCAGTTCCAGAGCTTGGTTCACTTTTAGACCATGAAGGATCAATAGGAGATTCAGAAAAATTTGCAGCTCAGGTTTTTGGTGCTGATCAAACTTATTATGTACTTAATGGAACAAGTTCTGTAAATCAAATTATATGGAAAGGTAGAGTTACAAAAGGAGATTTAGCATATGTAGATAGAAATTGTCATAAATCTTTAAATTATGCTATGGTTGTTTCAGAAGCTATTCCAACTTATATAATACCAAGAAGAAATGGATTAGGAATTATAGGACCTGTTAGGTTAAATGAATTTAAGGAAGACGGAATAAAATTAGCTTTACATAAAAATCCATTAGTATCAAAAGAAAAAAATAAAGAAAGAATAAAAATGATGGCTTTAACCAATTCAACTTATGATGGACTTTGCTATAATGCTAATAAAATAAAAGAAGTTATAGGATGTAATATGGATAATATTCATTTTGATGAAGCATGGTATGCATATGCTAAGTTCCATCCTATATATAAAAATCATTATGCCATGAGTGAAGATGAAAATATAAAATGGCATCCACCAATTTTTGCATCACAATCTACTCATAAATTATTAGCAGCATTTTCTCAATCTTCAATGTTACATATTAAAAATGGTACAGAAATAAATGTAGATCCTGAAATATTTAATGAAGCATATATGATGTATGGTTCAACTTCTCCACAATATAATATGATAGCATCTTTAGATGTTTCTGCTAAAATGATGGAATTTAATGGACAACAATTAATGCATGAAACTATATGCGATGCTATTGATTTAAGAAAAAATATTAAAAGAATTTATAACTGTGAAAAAGCTAAAAATAGTTGGTTCTTTAACGTTTGGCAACCTGTAACTACTGAATATGAGAATAAAGAAGTAGCTTTTGAGAATGCTCCAACGGAATTTTTAGCTAAAGATCAAAAAACTTGGATTTTAAATAAAAAGGATTTATGGCATGGTTTTGAAGATATAGAAGATGATTATGTTATGTTAGATCCAATAAAAATAACATTAAAAATGCCAGGTTTAAATGCTGATGGAAAGTTTGAAGAATGTGGTATACCAGCATCAATCTTATCAGATTATTTAATTAGTTATGGAGTAGTACCAGAAAAAACAGATTACTATTCATTACTATTATTAAATTCAATAGGTACAACTAAAGGTAAACAAGGAACTTTATTTACAGCATTAACCCATTTTAAAAAATTATATGATGAAAATGCTCCTTTAGAGAAAATATTCCCAGAGCTTATAGCTTCTTATAAAGATAGGTATAAAAGTATTGGGCTAAGAGATCATTGTCAAATGATGCATGAATATATAAAAAATAATAATATGCTAGAATTAATGGATAAAGCATTTCAAGTAATACCTACTCCAGAAATGACACCAGCTGAAGCTTCTAGAAGAGTGTTTAAAGGAGAAGTGTTTAAACTTCCTATTAATGAATTAATGGGACAAATTGCAGCGGTTATGATGGTTCCATATCCTCCAGGAATTCCAATTTTAATGGGTGGAGAAAAGGTTGATGAAGTAAGTAAACCTATTATTGATTATTTATTAACAAGAGAAGCTTTTGAAAGAGAATTCCCAGGGTATTATAGTGATATTCATGGAGTAGAAGCTATAGTTAAAGATGGAAAGAGAATTTTTACAACAATGGCGTTAAAATAATTTGTTAATTGAAATATCTAATCTTTTGATTATTTTTAGTTTTATATAAATAGTCAAAAGATTAGAATTTTTAATATCTATATTTTAACTTGGAGGTGGTAAAATGCGTAAAGTTGGATTATTTGGACTTATTGCTATTGTAATTGGATCAATGCTAGGAGGTGGAATATTTAATTTGCCTGGTGAAATGGCTCAAAATGCAGTGGCAGGAGCAAGTATTATAGCATGGTTAATAACTGGTATAGGCGTATTTTTTATTGCAAAGGTATTCCAAGTTCTTTCTTTTGAAAGAGGAGATATTACAAGTGGGATTTATTATTATGCTAAGGAAGGATTTGGGAATTACATAGGATTTAACTCAGCTTGGGGTTATTGGTTAAGTAATGCCATTGGTAATGTATCTTTTGCTATATTATTTGTAGATGCACTTACTAAATTTTTTCCAGCCATAAAAGGGAGTAATGGACTTATAGGAACTATAATAAGTACCATATTAATTTGGGCTGTTGTTTTATTAGTAGCAAAAGGAATGAAAACAGCTACTGCTTTTAATAATATAGCTACTATAGCAAAAATAGTACCTATAATAATAGCTATATTTTTATTATTTGTATCTTTTAAAATGCATATTTTCACTAAAAATTTATGGGTAACAAATATAACGATGGATGGTCTTACATTAGGTAGTATTAGTTCACAGATTAAAGATGCTATGCTTCAAACTTTATGGGTATTTGTAGGGGTTGAAGGAGCAGTGGTTATATCAGGAAGAGCTAAAAATTCAAGAGATGTAGGTATTGCAACTATAATAGGATATGTATTTGTATTAATATGTTATGTTCTTATTGTAGAATTGAGTTATGGTAGTGTTCCACAAGAAAATTTAATGGCTTTCAAAGATCCTTCATTAGCAGGAGTTCTAAAATATACATATGGTAATTGGGCTGATATTTTAATAGATATAGGGGTTATAATATCTGTATTAGGTGCATGGGTTTCATGGACTATATTAACAGCAGAAATTCCTTTAGCAGTTGCAGAGGATAAAATGTTTCCTAAATTTTTAGCTAAAGTAAATAAAGAAAATGCTGCTATAGCTGCATTAATATTTAATGCGGCAATTATGCAAATCACTTATTTTTTTGCTATGTTTGCTAATAATGCTTTTGAAGCTATTACAAATGTGGCAACTGAGATGGTTTTAATTCCATATGTATTATCAGCATTATTCCTAGTAAAAATTTCTTATGAAGATAAAAAATGGAGAAATTTTATCTATGGAATATGTGGTACAATTTATTCATTATTTATGATATTTACATCAGGATTAATGAATTTGCTAGAATGTACTTCACTTTATGCATTAGGTATAATATTTCTTATTATAACTACTCATGAACAGGGAAGTAAAATGTTTAATCATAAATGGGAAAAATATTTTTGCTATGTATTAACAATAGTTGGTATAGCAGCTATATTTATAATGAAATTTAAATAATAAATATAGCTGCAACATTTCTTAAGTGGTTAAAAATAATTATAAAATTTATGACTGTTTAAGAAATGGATGTAATGTAAAATTTAAAAAGGACAAATATTTAAATTTTATATTTGTCCTTTTTTTTTACAAATTATAATTTTTAAAATTTATCATATAAGAAATTAAGCCCTTTTTAAACCATAGGTAATTTTAAGCTTATTTAAAGTTATTAAATGCAGATATTTTCTAAAAGTAATAATTATATCCTTAGCATCAAATTCTTTTAGTTCCTCTAAAATACTATAATTATTACCATTAAATAATAGTCCGAATGTATATTTTATATATGCATTACAATACACAGAAAGGTATATGAATTCATATTGATATTTATCATCATAACATTTATAGTGTGGTTTATTAAAATGATAATTTGCTTCTTCACTTACTTTAGCATATATTTTTTTAAATTCTTCATAATCTTTAGGATAGTTTTGCTTTTCAAATATTTCCTCAAGTTTTTTTTCTATCATTTCTTTAAAGCATTTAAAAAACATAGCACTATTATATAAATTTTCAGTGTTTTTTAATTCATAGTCTATACTTTCTTTAAAATCTCCTTTTAATTGTTCTTCTGTAGATAATATAACTTTTTTTACTATTATATCTAAATTATTTTTTTCCATTATAAAACCTCTCTATATATATTAAAATTAATTATAAAAATAACAATATTTTTACATATAATATTAATG
>NZ_WHJC01000270.1 GCF_009295725.1 Clostridium tarantellae | reverse complement strand
CTGACCTATCAACCTTGTGTTCTTCAAGGGGTCTTACTAGCTTATGCTATGGGAAATCTCATCTTGAGGTAGGCTTCACGCTTAGATGCTTTCAGCGTTTATCCCTTCCCGACTTAGCTACCCAGCTGTGCTCTTGGCAGAACAACTGGTACACCAGAGGTCAGTCCATCCCGGTCCTCTCGTACTAAGGACAGCTCCTCTCAAATTTCCTACGCCCGCGACGGATAGGGACCGAACTGTCTCACGACGTTCTGAACCCAGCTCGCGTGCCGCTTTAATGGGCGAACAGCCCAACCCTTGGGACCTACTTCAGCCCCAGGATGCGACGAGCCGACATCGAGGTGCCAAACCTCCCCGTCGATGTGGACTCTTGGGGGAGATCAGCCTGTTATCCCCGAGGTAGCTTTTATCCGTTGAGCGATGGCCCTCCCACGAGGTACCACCGGATCACTAAGCCCGACTTTCGTCCCTGCTCCACTTGTGGGTGTCGCAGTCAGGCTCCCTTCTGCCTTTGCACTCTTCGAACGATTTCCGACCGTTCTGAGGGAACCTTTGGGCGCCTCCGTTACTTTTTAGGAGGCGACCGCCCCAGTCAAACTGCCCACCTAACAATGTCCTGTGACCAGATTCATGGCCGCCAGTTAGAACTCCAGTACTGTCAGGGTGGTATCCCAAGGTCGACTCCACTAAGGCTGACGCCCTAGTTTCTCAGTCTCCCACCTATCCTGTACAGACAATACCGAAATTCAATGCTAAGCTACAGTAAAGCTCTACGGGGTCTTTCCGTCCAATCGCGGGTAGCGAGCATCTTCACTCGCACTACAACTTCGCCGGATTTGCAGTTGAGACAGTGCCCAAGTCATTACGCCATTCGTGCGGGTCAGAACTTACCTGACAAGGAATTTCGCTACCTTAGGACCGTTATAGTTACGGCCGCCGTTTACTGGGGCTTAAGTTCACACCTTCGCTTACGCTAAGTGTTCCCCTTAACCTTCCAGCACCGGGCAGGCGTCAGCCCCTATACATCAGCTTACGCTTTAGCAGAGACCTGTGTTTTTGCTAAACAGTTGCTTGGGCCTATTCTCTGCGGCCTACTCTCGTAGGCACCCCTTCTCGCGAACTTACGGGGTCAATTTGCCGAGTTCCTTAACTGCAATTCTTCCGCCGGCCTTAGGATTCTCTCCTCACCTACCTGTGTCGGTTTGCGGTACGGGCACTACTTCTCTCTCTAGACGCTTTTCTTGGCAGCGTGGAATCATGTACTTCGGTTCCGTAGAACCTTCCCCATCACACCTCAACATTATTATGGCGGATTTGCCTACCATAACTGCCTAAGTGCTTAGACTAGCATCCAATAGCTAGCACACACTATCCTCCTGCGTCACGCCATCGATATTAACGATGGTAGTGGTACTGGAATATCAACCAGTTGTCCATCGCCTACGCCATTCGGCCTCGGCTTAGGTCCCGACTAACCCTCAGCGGACGAGCCTTCCTGAGGAAACCTTAGGTTTTCGGCCTGTGGGATTCTCACCCACATCTCGCTACTAATGCCAACATTCTCACTCGTAATCAGTCCACCGCTCCTTACGGTACGACTTCAGCCCGATTACGACGCTCCCCTACCGCTTGAATTAATTCAAGCCCGTAGCTTCGGTGGTAAGTTTGAGCCCCGGACATCTTCGGCGCAGGATCTCTCGACTAGTGAGCTATTACGCACTCTTTTAATGAGTGGCTGCTTCTAAGCCAACATCCTAGTTGTCTTAGAAATCCCACATCCTTTTCCACTTAACTTACACTTTGGGACCTTAGCTGACGATCTGGGCTGTTTCCCTTTTGACCACGGATCTTATCATTCGTAGTCTGACTGCTGAACTAAAAGTATATGGCATTCGGAGTTTGATAAGGTTCGGTAAGCGATATGCCCCCTAGCCCATTCAGTGCTCTACCTCCACTACTCATATTCAACGCTAGCCCTAAAGCTATTTCGGGGAGAACCAGCTATCTCCGGGTTCGATTGGAATTTCTCCGCTATCCACAGCTCATCCCATGGTTTTTCAACACCAACGTGGTTCGGTCCTCCACGGGGTTTTACCCCCGCTTCAACCTGGCCATGGATAGGTCACCCGGTTTCGGGTCTACGGCATGCAACTAGTCGCCCTATTCAGACTCGGTTTCCCTTCGGCTCCGTACCTTAAGTACTTAACCTCGCTACATACCGTAACTCGTTGGCTCGTTCTACAAAAAGCACGTCATCGCACTCATATGGTGCTTTGACCGGTTGTGGACATATGGTTTCAGGTTCTATTTCACTCCCCTCCCGGGGTTCTTTTCACCTTTCCCTCACGGTACTGCTTCACTATCGGTCATCAGGTAGTATTTAGCCTTGGGAGGTGGTCCTCCCTGCTTCCCACAAGGTTTCACGTGTCTCGTGGTACTCTGGATCATAACTCGTAGTCTTCTCGTTTCACTTACAGGACTATTACCTTCTACGGTGGAACTTTCCAGTTCTCTTCAGTTACAATAGCCTCTACTTTTATGTTATGTCCGCAACCCCGGAAACAAGTTTCCGGTTTGGGCTCTTTCCCTTTCGCTCGCCGCTACTAAGAAAATCGATTTTTCTTTCTCTTCCTCTAGGTACTTAGATGTTTCAGTTCCCTAGGTTTACCCTCCTTAACCTATTTATTCAGTTAAGGATACATGGGGTTTCCCATGTGAGTTTCCTCATTCGGAAATCTTCGGATCTCAGACTATGTGCGTCTACCCGAAGCTTATCGCAGCTTATCACGTCCTTCATCGGCTCCTGATGCCAAGGCATTCACCATACGCCCTTTGTAGCTTGACCTATCATAATCTAATTCTCATTAGATTGCAATTAGTTCTCTATTACAAAGAATAGTAAAATTTAATTGGCTTTATCTTCAACTTATTACTTATGTGCAATTTTCAAAGAACAATTTTGAAAGACAATGTGTCTCTCAAAATTAAACAGATAATTAAGTAGCAATTCATATCATCTTAGTTATCCTAAGATGCATTTCCTTAGAAAGGAGGTGATCCAGCCGCAGGTTCTCCTACGGCTACCTTGTTACGACTTCACCCCAATCGCTGACCCTACCTTCGGCCGCTGCCTCCTTGCGGTTAGCTCACGGACTTCGGGTATTGCCAACTCTCATGGTGTGACGGGCGGTGTGTACAAGACCCGGGAACGTATTCACCGCGACATGCTGATTCGCGATTACTAGCAACTCCAGCTTCATGTAGGCGAGTTTCAGCCTACAATCCGAACTGAGACAAGTTTTTGAGTTTTGCTCCACCTTGCGGTCTTGCTTCTCTTTGTACTTGCCATTGTAGCACGTGTGTAGCCCTAGACATAAGGGGCATGATGATTTGACGTCATCCCCACCTTCCTCCCGGTTAACCCGGGCAGTCTTGCTAGAGTGCTCAACTTAATGGTAGCAACTAACAATAAGGGTTGCGCTCGTTGCGGGACTTAACCCAACATCTCACGACACGAGCTGACGACAACCATGCACCACCTGTCTTCCTGTCCCCGAAGGGACTTCCTCGATTAAGAGTAATTCAGGAGATGTCAAGTCTAGGTAAGGTTCTTCGCGTTGCTTCGAATTAAACCACATGCTCCGCTGCTTGTGCGGGTCCCCGTCAATTCCTTTGAGTTTTAATCTTGCGACCGTACTCCCCAGGCGGAATACTTAATGCGTTAGCGGCGGCACAGAGGCTTGGGGCCCCTACACCTAGTATTCATCGTTTACGGCGTGGACTACCAGGGTATCTAATCCTGTTTGCTCCCCACGCTTTCGAGCCTCAGCGTCAGTTACAGTCCAGAGAGTCGCCTTCGCCACTGGTGTTCTTCCTAATCTCTACGCATTTCACCGCTACACTAGGAATTCCACTCTCCTCTCCTGCACTCTAGATAACCAGTTTGGAATGCAGCACCCAAGTTGAGCCCGGGTATTTCACATCCCACTTAATTATCCGCCTACGCTCCCTTTACGCCCAGTAAATCCGGATAACGCTTGCCACCTACGTATTACCGCGGCTGCTGGCACGTAGTTAGCCGTGGCTTCCTCCTCAGGTACCGTCATTATCGTCCCTGAAGACAGAGCTTTACAATCCGAAGACCTTCATCACTCACGCGGCGTTGCTGCATCAGGGTTTCCCCCATTGTGCAATATTCCCCACTGCTGCCTCCCGTAGGAGTCTGGGCCGTGTCTCAGTCCCAATGTGGCCGATCACCCTCTCAGGTCGGCTACGCATCGTCGCCTTGGTGAGCCGTTACCTCACCAACTAGCTAATGCGCCGCGGGCCCATCTCATAGCGGATTACTCCTTTAATCATTAAATGATGCCACTCAATGATATTATGCGGTATTAATCTCCCTTTCGGGAGGCTATTCCCCTCTATGAGGCAGGTTGCCCACGTGTTACTCACCCGTCCGCCGCTAGATTGTTCCCGAAGGAACTCTCTCGCTCGACTTGCATGTGTTAAGCACGCCGCCAGCGTTCATCCTGAGCCAGGATCAAACTCTCAAATTAAAAGTTTAATCATTTACTCATATTACTTATAAAAGAATTGCTGGTTTACTTAAATTTATCTGTTTAATTTTCAAAGATCAT
>NZ_WHJC01000269.1 GCF_009295725.1 Clostridium tarantellae | reverse complement strand
CAATTAATAATTTGGTTACTATAAGTAGAGTTTTTATGAAGAAAAAAATACAAAATAATATAAGCTATGATATAGAAATAATAGAAAAAAGTGAAACTATAGTAATCACAAATTTTATTGAAGAAATAGAAAAGTATTTTAGAGTTAAGTTAGATAAAGATGAAAGAAAATATTTGATTGCGCAAATTTTTTCTAGTAGTTCAGATAATTGTGATGTTTTAGAAGGAGTAAATTATTATGAAGTAGAGTGCGTAACTAATGAATTAATAACTAATGTTGAAAAAATATTAAAAATGAACTTAAGAACTGATATTAGTTTGTATCAGGGAATTTTAAAACATATGAAATCGGCTCTATTTAGAATAAAGATAGGTATAAATACTAAAAATGCTATATTAGATAATATAAAAGAAAACTATGATAATTTATTTTATATAGTAAAAGATTGTAGTAAATTTATTGAAAGAAAATATGATAGAGAAGTAAGTGAAGATGAGATTGGATATTTAACTCTTTATTTTCAATCAGCTATAGAAAGAGTAAGAAAAAATTGCAATAAGAATAAAAAAAATGTTTTAATAGCATGTTCAACAGGATTTGCTACAGGAAGGTTATTAAGTTGTAAATTATCAGAAAAATTTCATGCAAATATTTTAGGGGTTACATCAGTTCATAATATAAAAGAATTTATTAACAAAAAAATAGTAGATATTATAATAAGTACGGTTCCTATTGAAGAGGATATTAATATACCACATATAGTAGTTACTCCATTATTGAATGATCAGGATTTAAATAAAATAAGGAGTTATTTAAAAGATGCTAATTTTACTTATGATAATAAATTTATAGGTGATATATTTAAAATTATAGATAAAAATTGTGAAATAAAAAATGCTTATGAACTAAAAAAACAATTAAATAATTATTTTACAATTAAAGAAAAAGAGATACAAAGCATATCAAATTTTATTGAATTAGACTGTATTAATTTAAATGTTGATGTTAATGAATGGAGAGAGGCAATAAGAATTAGTGCTTTGCCATTATTAAACAAAGGTACAATAAATGAAAGTTATATAAAAAATATGATAGAAAATATTGAAACTTTAGGACCATATATTGTAATAAATGAAGGAATTGCTATGCCACATGCTAAGTATGTACAGAATGTTAATGGATTTGGTATTACAATTACAACATTAAAAAATTCTATAGATATATATGATAAAAAAGGAATAAAAATATTTATTACTTTAGCAACTGAAAATGAAAAATCTTATGTGAGTATAATGATGCAAATAATGAGATTAATAGAAGATGAGGAACTTATAAAAATTTTAAGTAATTGCAACGATAAAAATATAGTTTATGAATATATAATGAGGATAAGTGAATTAGCATGCTAAAAAAAACAACGTATTTCTGTAATAACTACTTTTATATATTTTATGGCAATTATAATAGTAGGATCATTAGTAAAAGAATTATTATCTTAGAAGGTTTTGTTTAAAAATGCTGAAATCATATTTATTCCCTAAAGTATCTGCAATAATTTGTTTATCTAATTTTTTATCTTATATTACCATAAAGGCTTATTTAAAATAGTAACAGCCTTCATAATGGATATAGTTTTAAGTGTGATTATCTTTAAAACTAAAAATGTCATAACGTGTATAGTAGCTCATTTAACTATAAAAATTTATATTGGAGTAATATATATGTTTGTCTAATAAAAGAATATAATTTTTTTATTTTTTCATTAGGCAAAATATGTGAGATAATATAATTGTAAAGTGATTCAAAATAGAAGTGGAAAAATTTAACTTATTAACACCACTTCTATTTTTATTTAGTAAAAAAGCTTCTTTAATTCATTAATATCATTAACAATATAAACAGCACCAGCTTTGGATAATTCCTCATAATCACCAAATCCATAAAGAACACCAATGCAATCTATATTTGATTCTTTAGCCCCTATAACATCATGTTCTCTATCACCAATCATAATAACACTATTCATATCTGTAATATTATTTTCTTTAAGAACATGTTTTATAACATCTCCTTTCTTAGTCCTTTTTCCATCAAGTTCACTTCCACATACATAAGAAAAATAGTGTGCAAGATTAAAGTGTTGAAGAATTTTTTCAGCAAATATTTTTGGCTTTGAGGTAGCTAGTATAATAGTTTTTTCTTTTTCTTTTAAAATGCTTAAAGCATCTACTATATTTTCATAAAGCTCATTTTCATAAATACCTTTTTCAACAAAGTATTCTCTATATTTACTTATAGCTTCTAAAGCTTTAGTTTCTTCAAATACATAAAACTTCATAAATGAATCCTTAAGAGGTGGACCTATAAAAGTGCATAAATCATCTAAGTTTTCTACATTAATGTTAAAGTGTTTAAGTGAATATTGTACCGATTTTGTTATTCCTAATTTTGAGTTAGTTATAGTACCATCTAAATCAAAAAGTATATATTTTTTTTCTTTTAGCATAATATCTCTCCTACTACACAAAATAAATTAAGTTATCTTTTAAGATATATTACCATATTTAATAGATATTTGTTTTAGATTACTAAAAATGTGAAGATAATAAAAATTTAAGTGGTAATAATTGTATCTAAATAAAAGTAAAAATAAAATTATTTAATAAATGAAATAACTATAATGTAAGTTTAGGTTGGGCATATGTGTTAAAACTAATTTTAAAAAGAGAGGATTATTATGAAAAATAAAGAGTTGATTTATATTAAAACAATTAGCATTTTTATTATAAGTATTTGTTTTTTATCTTTCACTACTAAAGCAGCTGAAGATATGGTTGTAAAACTAGGTATAGATAATATAGATGAAAATATAGATATATTTAGAGATAAAAAAGTTGGACTTATAACTAATCCTTCAGGAATTGATAGTAATTTTATGAGTACTATTGATATTTTAAATAGAAAAACTAATTTAACTACTTTATTTTCTGTAGAACATGGCATAAGGGGGAATATATCTGCCGGTGATAATATAAGAGATGAGATTGATGTAATAACAGGATTACCGGTATATAGTCTTTATGGAAAAAATAAAAAACCAACTTCAAATATGTTAAATAATATTGATATTTTAGCTTATGACATACAAGATGTAGGAGCAAGATTTTATACTTATATAAATACATTAGCATATGCTATGGAAGCTTGTGCAAAAAATAATAAAACTTTTGTTGTTTTTGATAGACCAAATCCTTTAGGTGGAAATCAAGTTCAAGGAATTTATTTAAATAAAGATTATAGTTCTTTAGTTGGAAAATATCCTATAGTTCAAAGATATGGATTGACTATAGGAGAATATGCTAATTTTATTAATAAGGAATTTAAGATTAATTGTGATTTAAAAGTTATTTCTATGACAAATTGGAGTAGAGATATGTATTATGATGAAACAAATCTAAAAACATGGGTAATGCCTTCTCCTAATATACCTACTTTAGATTCAGCACTTGCATATATTGGTACTTGTTTATTTGAAGGTACTAATGTATCAGAAGGAAGAGGAACAACTAAACCATTTGAAATAATAGGAGCTCCATGGATTAATTCTTTAAATTTTGCCAATGATTTAAATAATTTAAATTTAACAGGTGTTAAGTTTAGACCTATATCATTTAAACCTACAAGCTCTAAATATAGTAAAGATGATGGAGTTTTAAATGATAAGGAATGTGGAGGAGTTCAGATACATATTACAGACAGAAAAACTGTTAATCCAGTAAAAATAGGAGTTGCTATGGTTATTACTTTGAAAAATAAGTATAAAAATGAATTTAAATTTACTTCTAATAATTTTATAGATAATTTATATGGAGATAAGTCTTTGAGGGAAGATCAAAAGAGTATTGAAGAATTTTTTAAAATAATAGATAGAGAAAGTGAATTGTTTAAGAAACAAATTAAAAAATATTATATTTATTGATATGCAATTTTATATAGTGATGAAATACATAAACATAATTTAAATATAACTAAAATGTTATGAAGCTTTAGTTATATAATACGTAAAGTGTTATGTTTATAGTTAAATTAATATTAAATGTTCATATATATTAAAAAAGCATATGTGAATTTTTTATTGTCTATAGGAGTTATAAAGTAATAATATTATTTTAATGTTAATTGAATAATTAAACTTTTATGGAAATTATTTAGATTTATGATAATGGACAGTAAAACATGTTAGTAACACACCTCCTAGTGTATCATTAATAGAAAAACATAGTAATATAAAATAAATAATAGAAATTAAGAGTTAAATTTCTAAAAAAGCTAAATTTGATTATTAATAATATTAAATAAAATGATAAGATAAATCTCGTCGCTGATGAGTAGCAACAAAAACTTAAATGAAACTTAAAATTAAGTTAAAAAGTTTTTGAAAAGTTGTTGACATAAAAACTTATTAGTGATAAGATAAGAAAGTCGCTTGAGGGTGACAAGATAAATGAAAGAAATGATCTTTGAAAATTAAACAGATAAATTTAAGTAAACCAGCAATTCTTTTATAAGTAATATGAGTAAATGATTAAACTTTTAATTTGAGAGTTTGATCCTGGCTCAGGATGAACGCTGGCGGCGTG
>NZ_WHJC01000268.1 GCF_009295725.1 Clostridium tarantellae | reverse complement strand
AATAAATAGTATTTCTTCTAATGTTAAAAATATAGTTCGAACTAGTGAATTTAGAACTAATAAGTTGAATTTCTATGCTCAAAAATCAACTATGAATTTAACTATAAAATCAGAAAATGGAAAAATAACATGGAAAGAAGATTTATCAGCTTTAGATTTTATGTATTGGAGTATGTATCTTTCAGAGGAGGCTCAAACAGAAGAACAGTATAAAAAATTATTAAATAAGCAATTAGAAGAAGCTAAAAAATCATCTGATAAAAGAAACTTTAAAGATGTTTCAGATTTGTTAAGAGATAGAGGGGTAGATTGGTTTATCACTACAGAAATACAAAAGAAAAATAATGAAGGAAAATATGTTACAATTAAAAAATTTGAAAATTTAGGGAAAGAAGATCCTGTAGAAAAATCTTGGCAAGATCCTAATATGCAAAAGGGTAATGAATATAGAGTAATAAAAAAAGCTTTTGATATAAAAAGTAGTGATGATTACATGGTTATTTTTACGGATGAAGCAGAATGCAAAGCAGATAATGTTAATATAAAACCTATGAAAGATGATAAAAGTACTTTAAAGGATATAAAAGTAGAAATATTAAAAGAAAATATAGATGAACCATCAATGGCAGGAACATATGTTAAAAAAGTTCAATATGAAGTTAACAATGGGAAAAAATACATAAGATTAAATTTAAATAGAAGTGACTGGATGAAAAATATTAAAATTATTGTTGATGAAAAAGAAGTTCTTCCAGAAATATTAAATGTTGAAAAAAATAATAATAATGAAGAAAATAGTGAAATAAGATTTGAAATAAAAGATATAGATTCTAAAATGCAAGTAAATATGAATGTAGTACCTATGAATAATACACTAGTTTGCTTCAGAATTATACCTGAAAAAAGTTCTGTAGATTTAATTAAGGAAGAAAATAAAGATAATGAAGAAAAGCCAGTAGAAAATTCTACAGTAATTCCAACAATAGAGGATTTAAATGTTATAAATCCAAATGAATCAAATAATGGGGTACCAGAAAATTTAAATTTAATTAAAGAAAATAAAGATATGATTAAAGAAATAAAAGTAAAAACATTAAAAGAAAATGAAGATACTCCATCAATGGCAGGAAAATATTTAACAAAGGCAATGTATGAAGTGAAAAATGGGAAAAAGTATTTAAGATTGCATTTAAATAGAAGTGATTGGATGAAAAATGTTAAGGCTATAGTTGATGGAAAAGAAATTAATCCAGAAGTTTTAAGTATTTCAAAAAATAATAATGAAGAAAAAACAGAATTTAGAATTCCAATAAAAGATATGAATTCTAAAATGAAATTAAAAATGAATGTAGTACCTATGGGTAATTCTTTAGTTACTTTTAGAGTAATTCCAGAGGGAGAGAATTTAGAGTTAGCAAGTGAAGAAAAAGTTTCTAATAATAAAGAATTAAAGAATGGGGAAAATTTAGATTTAGAAAACAGTAAAGAAGAGATTAAAAGCAATGAGAACGACTCAGTAAATGTTAAGGAAAAACAACAAGGGGTGCTACCTAGAACAGGCTCACCTATAGGTACAAGTGCTTTAGCATATTTAGGAACATTAATAGGAGCAATAGGTTTATTTATAAAAAAGAAATAATATAGTTAGATATTTAAATCTTATATTATTTTTATAAAGGATAATGGTAAGAGATACTATGAAAAACTCTTACCATTTTCTTTGAATTTTTTTAAAAATTAAATTATAGAAAGATTAATATATAAAAGTTATTTTATAGTTTTTGAATTTTAAGGTTAAATTGTCATTAAATTGAGATAATATAAAGTGTATAATATAAAGTATATAATATAAAGTTTTTAAAAAGATTTTATAATAAATTTATAAGAGGTGATTTAAGTGAAATTAGAAAATAAGGTAGCTTTAGTTACAGCAGCAACTAAAGGTATAGGATTAGCCAGTGCAGAAATATTAGCTCTAAATGGTGCATTAGTATATATAGGAGCTAGATCAAAAGAATTATCAGAAGAAGTAATAAAAAGTATAGAGAGGAAAGGTGGAAAAGCAAAATTTGTATATTTTAATGCAAAAGAAAAAGAAACTTATGAAAGTATGATAAATGAAATAATAAAAAATGAAGGAAAAATAGATATTTTAGTTAATAATTATGGTGGGACTAATGTAAAACTTGATAAAGATTTAATTAATGGAGATACTGATGAATTCTTTAAAATATTACAAACTAATTTAGAAAGTGTTTATTTACCATGTAAGATAGTTATTCCTAATATGATAAAAAATGGAGGAGGAAACATAATAAATATATCCTCAATAGGTTCTATAATACCTGACATATCAAGATTAGCTTACTGTGTATCAAAATCAGCTATAAATTCTTTAACTCAAAATATTGCTGTTCAATATGCTAAGAATAATATAAGATGTAATGCTATATTACCAGGACTTATAGGAACTAAAGCTGCTTTAGAAAATATGTCTGATGAATTTAGAAAATCATTTTTAAGGCATATACCTTTAAATAGAATGGGAACTCCAGAAGATATAGCAAAAGCAGTGCTATTTTATGCTTCAGATGATTCTTCTTACATAACAGGGGCTTTAGCTGAAGTAGCAGGTGCTTTTGGAATGGCTACACCACAATATGCTGAATATATGAGTTTATTTAGAGATTAAAAACTTCTTCTTGAATAGAATTTAAATAAAATAGATTCTATCCAAGAAGAAGTTTTCTTATTTTAAATTTATTTTCAAAAATTATAAATGGAATATATAAATATTATTCAAATGATTTTATACAATCTAATTTAGCTTTTAATTTTTCGTTTGGAGATTTACTAGAATCATAATTATAAATTGAATTTTCAAAATCTCCATATGTAGGATTAGGTAAAACTATAAATTTAGTACCAAAATTATTGGCATTTTTATCTACAATACCTCTTCTTTCATTATTAGATTTTTCATCATATCCACTTGGAAAATCTCCAAGACTATCTCCACAATACATAGCTAAATTATATTTTTCTCTAATTTTATTCCAACGAGCATCTTTATTACTAGTATCGTTAGCATCAGCCATTAGAAAAATATGATCTTCATCAGCATTAACTAAATTAAGTTTTTTCATATTTTCAATAGTATGAGGTAATACTTCATTACTTCTATTAGAAACATAAAAAACCTCTATACCATGTTCTTTAGCATAATCAGTAAATTCTTTAGCACCATCTATTGCTTTAGCATCAACTTTTCTACACCAATTATTCCAGTTATCATTTGTAGCTAGCTCATTATGTTTTATCATATATGCAGGCCAAGGCACATTATCTACAACGGTTTCATCTAAGTCAAGAGTAACTGCATAAGGTTTATCGCCAGGATTAGCTGAAAGCTCGTCTATATATTTCATTGCAGAATTATAAGCTTGATATCTAAGAGCTTTAGCTTCCCCAGATTCTTGTTGCCAAACAGTAGCTAATAAAGCACCATTAGTTAATTTTTTAAGTGCTACTTCATTAGAATTATTTTTTGTATTGTCAACAACATAGCCTGTACCAATACCAGCACCAAAGGTAAGTATTCCAACTAATATGTAAGATAAAAATTTCTTTTTCATTTGTTAAACACATCCTTTAAAATAAATTTTTATTAGATAAACCCAAATTTAGTGTTTTACAAAATTAAGAAAGTCCTTATTCAAAAGATTTTATAATGTTTAATCTATCATTTAATTTTTGCTCAGGAGATTTTTTATAGTCATAACCATAGACTGCACCTTCAAAATCACCATAAGTAGCATTTGGTAAAACTATAAATTTAGTACCAAAATCAGCACAATTTTCATCTACAATTTGTCTTCTTTCAGTATTTGATTTATAATCATATCCACTTGGAAAATCTCCAAGATTATCACCACAATACATAGCTAAATTGTATTTTTCTTTAATTTTATTCCATCTATCATCTTTTTGTTTTGGTCCTTTAGGATCAGCTTTTAATAAAACATGCTCTTCATCAGCATTAACTAAATTAAGCTTTTTCATGTTTTCAATAGTACCAGGCAATAAATCAGTGCTTCTATTAGAAACATAGAAAACTTCAACACCATGTTGTTTAGCGTAATCAGTAAATTTCTTAGCACCATCTATTTCTTTAGCAGCACTCATATTACACCATTTGTTAAAATTGTCATTAGAAAATAATTCATTATTTTTTATAACATATCCAGCATGTGGAATATTATCTACAACGGTTTCATCTAAGTCAAGAGTAACTGCATAAGGTTTATCACTAGGTCTAGCTGAAATTTCATCTATATAGTTCATTGCAGAATTATAAGCCTGATATCTAAGAGCTTTAGCTTCCCCAGATTCTTGCTGCCAAACAGTAGCTAGTACATTACCATTAGTTAATTCATTTAGAGCATTTTTATCAGAATTATTCTTTGCATTGTCAACAGCATAACCTGTACCAATACCAGCTCCAAATGTAAGTACCCCAACTAATAAGTATGATATAAATTTATTTTTCATCTTTTGAATTCAGTCCCTTCTATATTGTGTCATAAAAATATAATTGTTTTTTTAATATATTTATATATAAGATTATATCATATAAATAT
>NZ_WHJC01000267.1 GCF_009295725.1 Clostridium tarantellae | reverse complement strand
TGTAAGAAATGAGAAGATATGGAATTTTGAATTTCATATCTTCTTATTTTAAGTGAGTAAATTATATGATTATAATAATGAAAAAGCAAGATACTTACTAAATTTATAAAAAATATAAATATAATTTATTAAAAATAAAAAAACTGAATAATAAATATCAACAAATAAATATTACAAACAAAGGAAAAAAATTATAAGTGAAGAATAATGAAAATGTTTAATAAATTTATGATTTTTTATATGGGGGTAAGAATTATGAGAGGAAAATTTTTAAGGAAGGTATCACTTTTAGCTACGGTTGCTTTATCTATGCAAAGTGTTTATGCATTAGCAGTACGTAATGATAAGGTAGATATAAGTAATATTTATGTAGAACAAATGAAAAGTAGTGTAAATAATAAATTAATGCTATGGTATGATGAGGCAGCAACTAATTGGGAAACACAAGCATTACCTATTGGTAATGGTCATATGGGGGGGATGATATTTGGAGGTATAAGCACTGAAAGAATACAATATAATGAAAAAACTTTATGGACTGGTGGACCAGGTTCTTGGGAAGGATACAATGGTGGTAACAGAGAGGGAGCTTGGGAGGCAGTTCAAAAAATAAGAGAAATATTAGCTAAAGGTGAAACACCTTCTAGTTCATTATTTCAACAAGCTTGTGGTATTGGGGGATTAACAACCAATCCTAATGATCCTAATAGTGGATATGGATATGGTTCTTATCAAAATTTTGGAGATATTTATTTAGATTTTAATATTAATGAAAATGATGTAACAAATTATAGAAGAGAATTAGATATTGAAGAGTCTATATCTAAGGTTAAATATACTTATAATGGAGTAAATTATACAAGAGAATATTTTATGAGTTATCCTGATAATGTAATGGTTGTGAAAATAACAGCAGATAAAGAAAATGCTCTTTCTTTTAATGTAAGAAATGAAGGAACTCATGAGGGACAAGATGTTATAACTGTTGAGAATAATACTATTAAATTAAGAGGAACTCTTACTAATAATGGTATGAATTATGAATCTCAAATTAAAGTTTTAAATGAAGGTGGAACTGCCATAGGTGAAAATAACAAGGTTAGAGTAGAAGATGCTAATGCAGTAACTATAATAATGGCGGCGGGAACAGATTATGCTAATGTATATCCAGAATATAGAGGAGAAGATCCTCATGAAGGAGTAACTAATAGAATAAATAATGCAATAGAAAAAGGTTATGAAAGTTTAAAAGAAAGACATTTAAAAGATTATAAAGAGTTATTTAATAGAGTTGAATTAAATTTAGGAGAATTAAATCTAAATATTCCAACAGATGATATGTTAGAAAATTATAAACGCAATCCTGGGAATAAAAGTTTAGAAAGTTTATTTTTTCAATATGGAAGATATTTGTTGATTTCTTCTTCTAGGGAAGGTAGTTTACCTGCAAACTTACAAGGAGTTTGGAATAATAGCAATAATGCACCTTGGGCATCAGACTATCATTTTAATGTGAATTTACAAATGTGTTATTGGCCAGCAGAGGTAACCAATCTTTCTGAAACAGCTATACCATTAGTGGAGTATGTAGATAGTTTAAGAGAACCAGGAAAGAAAACTGCAAAGATACATTGTGGTATTGATGATGATGAAAGTTGGACTGTAAATACTATGAATAATCCTTTTGGCTTTACAGCTATGGGATGGGATTTTGACTGGGGCTGGGCTCCAACATCAAATGCATGGATATCTCAAAATTTATGGGAACATTATCAATTTACAGAGGATAAAGATTATTTAAGGGATAAAATTTATCCAATAATGAAGTCAGCAGCAACTTTTTGGACTAAATTCTTAGTAGAGCATACTATGGAGGATGGAAAAACCTATTTAATATCCTCTCCAAGTTATTCACCGGAGCATGGTCCGAGAACTATGGGAACAACTTTTGATCAAGAGCTTATATGGCAATTGTTTACTGATACTATAAAAGCTAGTGAAGTTTTAGAAATAGATGATGAATTCAGAGCAGAACTTAAAGAAAAAAGAGAAAGATTACTAAAGCCTAAAGTAGGTAAACATGGACAAGTTCAAGAATGGATGGAGGACATAGATGATCCTAATAACACTCACAGACATATTTCCCATTTAGTAGGATTATATCCAGGAAATCAAATAAATAAAGTTGACACACCAGAATTGTTTGAAGCAGCTAAAGTTACTATGAATCATAGAGGCGATGGGGGAACTGGATGGTCTAAAGCTAATAAAATAAATCTTTGGGCAAGATTATTAGATGGAGATAGAGCTTACAAATTATTGCAAAATCAATTAACTGATAGTACTTTAAGCAATTTATTTGATACACATCCACCATTTCAATTAGATGGAAATATGGGAGCAACTTCTGGAATAGCTGAAATGTTACTTCAAAGTCATTTTGGAACAATAAATCCATTACCATCATTACCAACAACTTGGGCAGATGGTTCTTATAAAGGATTGAAGGCTAGAGGAAATTTTGAGATAGGAGCACAGTGGAATAGTAATTCTTTAGATTTATTAACTATTAAATCAGGTTCAGGTAATGATTGTTATTTAGAATATCCAGGAATAACTGAAGCTGTTATAGTAGATGCACAAGGTAATGAAATAATCACAGAAGTAGTTAAGGATAATGTAGTGAAGTTTAAAACTACGGTAGATGGTGAATATACTGTTAATAATATTCCAAAGGAATCCCCTGTAAAAGTTGAAGGATTAAAAGTTATAAGAAATGATAAAAGTTCTGTTAAATTAACATGGAATGATGCTAAATTTGCAGAAAGTTACGATATATATAGAAAAGGAAAGGGAGATGTTTTCGAATTAATAGGAGAAAATATTTCAGAAAATATATTTATAGATGAGAATGCCCTAGAAAATAATGAATATACATTTACTTATTATATAGTAGCTAAAAATTCCACAGGACAATCTGAACCATCAGAAAAAGTAGAGGTAGAATCTAGCATTTATGTAAGTGATTTTAATTGGGTATCTGCCACTACAGGATATGGAACTATAAATAAGGATAAAAGTTGTGATGGTAGAATTATTACTTTAAAAAATGAAAATGGAAATGATGTTACTTATGAAAAAGGTATAGGTACTCATGCTAATTCTACTATCATATACAATATTTCAGACTATGGATATTATGATTATTTTGAAACTTTTGTTGGAGTTGATCAAGAAATGGCTGGAACTGTGGCATCCATATCTTTTGAAGTATATTTAGATGGAGAAAAGGTATTTGATAGTGGATTAATGAATCATAATACTCCTCAAAAGTATATTAAAGTTCCTATAAAAAATAAAAGTGAATTAAAACTTATAGTTAAAGATGGAGGTAATGGTATAGGGTCAGACCATGGTAGTTTTGGAGATGCTAAATTAATAAAAGTTTATGAGGTTAGCAATTTGGGAGATTTCAATAAAAATGGTACTATTGATATAGGGGATTTATCTATAGTATCTAAGTATTATGGACAAAATATTAAAGAGTTAGATTTAAATGGGGATGGACTAGTAAATGATTATGAATTAAACTTCATAATGAATAAAATTTTAAACTAAAATAAGTTTTTTAATAAAAGTTATGATAGGACAATTTCAAATTAAATATTTTCCTATCATAACTTTTATTTATATTTTAATATAAAATAATAATTTTATCATTTAAATATAATTAAGTACTTTTTACCCATTTAGAAAATGGAGTAGTATAATTATTTGTTTTATTTTCTTTTACATATTTATAAAATTGTTCTAAAAGTTCTTTTCTAGAAGTTTTTTCTTTAAGATCAATACCACCTTCATCTAATTGTTGATTTAAAATATCTGCAATAGATAAATTTTCTTTATTATTCATCATTTGAAAAAGTGCCATAAAAGAAGTAGTTCTTCCCTTACCATGTTTGCAATGAAAATGAAGATGAGCATCCTTTGGAAGAGTTTTTATAAATTCTACAAATTCATCAATAGTAGCAAGTTCAGGAGTATGACCATCTCTTATAGCTAAACGCTTATATTTAATATTATGTTTTTTAGTAAGTTCTTGTTCAGAAAGAACAGTTTCTACTTTTAAAACTTCATCAACTTTACCACTTTTTTTATAAATTGTAAGGTCACTATTTGGTTTTATAGTTTCTAAAAGCTTTTTTTCTGCTGATAAAGTTTGTTCAGAGCTTAAATCTTTATTTATAACTCCATGCTTTTTTTTATTCTTAGTATAGAAATTTATTGCCTTATTGTTTATAAAACCATGAGATTCTTGTCTTAAATCTACCACATATAAATTAGTGCTATTTATTTTATCTTTTATATGTAACAATTGAGAAGGCGTAAATTGTGCACTTCCAGACATATTTAAACCTTCAATAATTCTAAAATTTTTAGGATATTCACATTTGTCTTTTCCTTCTAAAGATATGGAAATATCCTTATCACTAATAGATAAAGTATTATTAGCTAAATTAAATATTTTAGCATTTACCTTTACAGGAAATAAGAATGTAAATAAAAGCAAATAGGTGAATAAAATTTTATTGAATTTTTTCATTATTTTAACTCCCTTTTTATTTTCTTTTTCTAGTTAATATATTTT
>NZ_WHJC01000266.1 GCF_009295725.1 Clostridium tarantellae | reverse complement strand
AAAGAATTAATTTATGGCAAGTTGCTTAAAACAATACAACTTGATAAAAATATAACTACGCTTGAAGATGTTATTAATCATCTTAATAACGATTCTTTAGCTAGTTAAATTTATTGTAAAGTGGTGTAATAATATATTATCCCCAAATAAAAATAACTAAATGATTTAAACCATTTAGTTATTTTATTCTATTTACTTAATTCTTCTAAAAGATTTCCTAAACTATTTATATACTCTCCATACCTTGCCCAATCTCCACTTTTTTGAGCTTCCATTGCTTTTTTAAATAAATCTGAAGCATTCTTTATATTTCCATATTCATCTTCTTCAATATTAGTATTATCTATATTTATTTCCACGTTATCAATATTATAATTAAATAATTTTTGTAATGCTTTATCTATATTTTCTTCTATAACAATTTTATCACCATTAGATAAAATTACTCTTTTCATTTCTGGCATACTATTTTCATCATCTGCTTTTAAATATATAGTATTTAAATATAATAAAGAATCTTCTATAGGCACTATAACTATATCACCATATACAACTTCTGATCCTTTACCGGCCCATAAACTAACCTCTTTAGAAATTTCTGGATTTTGCTGAATTCTATTCTTAAACAAATTAGGACTATATATAGTTCTTTGAGGAGGAAATTTATACATTATTAATTGCCCATAATTTTCTCCATCCATTCTTGCACCTAATAAAGCAACCATACTTTGCTTTCCTTTCATATTAAAATATTCAAAAAGCATCATTTCTAATTTCTTTTCTCCTGGAAGCCTTGTCATTAAATATAATCCTTCTTTATTATTTTCCTTTGTTTTAAGAGTATTTTCATTTTTAATTCCTATAATATTTCCTTCATCTTTGCTTTTTATTTCTTCATCTATTAAACCTCTAGATTTATCCCATAAATCTTCTTGAGTAAATAATTTTATTGGATCATTAGTATGATATTTAGCTAAAACTTCACTTTGTAACTTAAATATATCTTGTGGATATTTAAAATGGTCTTTTAATTTTTCTGGCATTTTATCTAATGATTTAAATAATCCTTTAAATATTTTTGAATAACTTTCAGCTATTGGGTCATTTTTATCTACTATATAAAAATCAACATTCCCATTGTATGCATCTATAACCACTTTTATAGAATTTCTTATATAATTTACTCCTGAATAAGGTTCAGAAAAAGGATATTTATTTGATACTGTATATGCATCCATTATCCAAAATAATTGCCCATCATTTACTACTACATAAGGATCACTATCATATTGCAAAAATGGCGCTATTTTTTTTGCTCTTTTTACTATATTAGTATTTAAAATTAATTTACTATTCTCATTTATAGATCCTGAAAATAATATTTTAGGGTTTTTTTCATATATAGAAAATAAAATTCTATTCAAAAATGACATTTTTATTCCACCAGTACCATCATACTTAAATACGCTTTCAGTATCCCCTGTAGGATAATCAAATTCTTCTACATCAGTATTTACTATAACATACTCATTATCTCCTTCACCATAATAAATTCTTGGATTTTGTAAATTTATATTAGTAGAATTTATAGTAGGTATATCTTTCATAACAAAAGATGGTTGTCCTTCTTTTGTAACTTCATTTACTTTGCTCATAGCTAATCCATATCCATGAGTATATCTTAAATGCTTATTTTGCCATGTTGTCATGGAATCTCTATTTATCTCTCTAGGTGATATAAAAACCTGCGAATATTGTCCATTTATATTATATCTATCTGTATCAGTATCATTAAATTCATAATAATTTTTAATAAGTTGAACTTGTTGATAAAAATTTAATACTGGTTCTGTTGAATTAACTTTTAAATTATCTATAATATCTTGATTATTAGTTAATTGTTGTATATCTAATTCATTCTGTGGTTCAAAATTTTTCTCTTCTATATTTGCAATATTAAATGCTTCTTTAGTAGAATCAATATTATATTTTATATACTTTTTCTCTAACTCCATTTCATTTGGATTAACTATAAATTGTTGAACTATTATAGCTGTTACAGGTTCTAATACAATTAAAACTCCTACTGTTGCAATTGAAATCACTATTAACTTAAACTTTGATTTAAGTAACGAAAAAAATACAATTATAGAAGCTATAAAACATGCTATAGTTATTACTTTATAAAAATTTAATGTTACTTTAACATCTGTATAACTTGCTCCATAAGCTACGCCTCTTGTGCTATACACTAAATCAAAAGCCCTTAAAATATAGCCTACTCCTATTACTATAATTAATACTGCAGAAACTATAGCTAATTGTTTTCCGGCAAAGTTCTTTAATCTATCACTTGTATTAATATGTATTATATTATCAGATTTAAGAACTTTTTCTTTAATATTTAATATAAAATATATAACTAAAGTTATAATTACCATTATTATTAATAACATTAAAATAGCACTATATATTGATTGAATAAGTGGTAATTTAAATATATAAAAGGATACATCTTTGTTAAAAATTGGATCAACTTTATTGAAATCTACAGAATTACTAAATTGAAGTATTTTATACCAATGAGATAAAGATGTTTTAATTGATCCTATAAATGCTATTAAAATACTTACTAACAATGATATTCTTTTAACTTTTTTAATTTTATTTATTCCAATTATATTTAAAATACCTTTATTAAAAGTTTTTAAATATAACCACAGTGTAATAAAATATATTATAAAAATAGGAATAAGCAATTTAGATACTGCTATTATTTTAGTTAAAAATACATTCAAGTACCCTACTTCTTTAAACCATTGTATATCTATTATGATTCCTGTTGACATAAATAGAATCATAACTGTAACTATCAACACAAGAATAGCAATTTGTAATTTTTTGCTTTTCATTTAAAATCCCCCTAAATTAATTTAACTTTTATTATCAGCTTCTCTTAATATATTTAATAAATTATTAGAAATTAAATCATTATTATGATGTTCATTGATTGCTTCAATAAAAGAATTACTATAAACACTTTTTAAATTTTTTAAAATTTCTACTGAATATTTTGGATGATTATAATAAATATCGATACATAATACACTAGAAATTTTTTTAATTTTACCCTTAGTTATTTTGTTTAATATTACTAATAAGACTTTTTCTATTAAATTCATAGGATATTTTATTTTTCCTATATCATGAAGTAAACTTGCTTTTATAACCTCCTTTTTATCTAATTCAATGTATTTATTATTATTTAAAAGTTTTATTGCTTCATTGCTCACTCTTATAGAATGATGTTGTTCAGATTTTTTTAGTCTTCTAAATATTTTTTGCTCTTGTTTATTTAGAAATTTATCTACATAATTATAATCTATACTTTTACAAGAACATATAATAGCCCAAATAATTTGTTTTACTCTATAAATCACATTTAATCCACTTTCTGTTAATATTTTAAAATATTATATCATATAATTAATAACAAATTTGCAATATTTTAGTTTTTATTAAATAAATATTCTTAACATTAGTTAGTAAAGTTATATCAAAACTTAAATTAATAAAAAATAAACAACTTAAATTTTTTTAATGCTAATAAATTTAAAAAATATGATTTTTTACATAAAAAAACTACATTAAAATATAAATATATCTTAATGTAGTTTATAATTTAAACTTTTATTTTATTATTTATTCTGCAGCTGGTGTATTTGTAGGCACTGGTGTATTTTGTGATTGAGTAACATTGGCAGCTGTGGTTGCTGAACCACTTCCAACATTAATTCCTACACAACAACAGCAAGTACTGCAACAACATGCCCCTGGTACAATTAATATTTGCTTATTTTTTACAACAGTTGTTAATATATTCTCATTAAATTTTAACATAGATTCTTTTCTCCTTTTATAATCATAATTTATTAATTATCTGATATTAAAACTTTTTACATACCTGTTTAAAGCTTGTCCTTATAATTAAGTTATGATTATATTTTAAAAGTTCTAATTAATTTATTCAATATGATGTTATTTCTACATCTTCCATTTACTTTCTATTTAATCTAAAAATATATTAATTCTATAAAAAAAAAGTTGTGATTAATCACAACTTTTTTTTGGTGGAGGTAAGGAGATTCGAACTCCTGACCCCCTGCGTGCAAGGCAGGTGCTCTCCCAACTGAGCTATACCCCCAAATAATGGTGGACCTTCAGGGACTCGAACCCCGGACCTACCGGTTATGAGCCGGTTGCTCTAACCAACTGAGCTAAAGATCCATGACCTGGCAACCACCTACTCTCCCACACAGTCTCCCGTGCAGTACCATCGGCCTCCTAAGGCTTAACCTTCGTGTTCGGAATGGGAACGGGTGTTACCCTTAGGAGCATCATCACCAGATTTTAAGAACTTTTTGTTCTTTCAAAATTGCACTAAGTATTAAGTTTACTTTTATTTGGTCAAGCCCTCGACCTATTAGTATCAGTCAGCTGAACATGTTACCATGCTTACACCCCTGACCTATCAACCTTGTGTTCTTCAAGGGGTCTTACTAGCTTATGCTATGGGAAATCTCATCTTGAGGTAGGCTTCACGCTTAGATGCTTTCAGCGTTTATCCCTTCCCGACTTAGCTACCCAGCT
>NZ_WHJC01000265.1 GCF_009295725.1 Clostridium tarantellae | reverse complement strand
TGTATAATAATATATATTTATTATAACAAGAAAGATTGGAGAGTACTGTTATGGGTAAGCCTAGTATATTTAGTAAGAATTATCAAAAGAAAATGAAAAGGCGTAAAATTACTATTATAACTTTAATAATTATTATAATAGCTTTAGGAGGAACTTTTATATTAGGTAATTTTTCAAATTTTAATGTGAAAGATAAAGTTAAATATTTCTTTAATAAAAGTAAAATGTTAAATGGAAATTTAGTTGAAAAACAAAATAAAGATTCTGAAAATTTAAATACTATTGAACAAAAAACAAATAAAAATATTAATGATCAGAATTCTGAAAAAAAAGATATAATTAAAGAAAAAACTATTACAAGTACTTTGTCATCAGGAGATAAAATATATATAAAATATGAAGAAAACAGTACTAATTCAGAAAAAACTATATTAACAGTTGAAGGCAATGGAAAATATTCTTTTGATATAAGTCCAGATAAAAAGAAAGTAGTAGTACTAGATGACCTATCTCAAGATATGAAAGTTATAGATGTAAATTTAGGGGAAAAGGATATAACTAAGCCTAGTTATACAACAAGTAAAGGTAAAACATATAATAAAGAAGATATTTTAAAATCTTTTCCTAATCAAATATGGGGCATTGAGCCTAAATTTTTAGATGATAATAATATTGTATATATAAGTAACTTACCATATTTTGGTGATGGGGATTTATATAAATATATATGGATTTTTGATTTAAATACAGGAGAATATAAAGTTTTATTTAATTCTAAGGGAAAAGATATAAAATTTAATGAATTAGACATTAATAAATTAATAGTAAATATTGATGGAATTGAAAAAGTATTAGATGCTTCAAAAAATTTGCAATAAAATTTAAAATTAAATTATTAGTCGAAAAATTAATATAGTATTAGGCAGTTTTAGCTAATAATTAATTTAAAAGAAACATTTGATAAAAAAAGAAATAATGTGTTATAATATCTTAGTTAATATTATATTTTAATATAAATATAAGTTTATATTTGAATTTCACAGGACTATTTTTAGGAGGAGTATACAATGGAAGCTAAAATGAAAAAAGTAGAAAATAATGTTGTAGAATTAGAAATAAGAGTAGATGCTAAGCAATTTGATGAGGCTATAAAGAAAGCTTATAATAAAAATGCTAAGAAGTTTAATGTGCCAGGATTTAGAAAAGGAAAAGTTCCAATGGCAATGGTTAAAAAATTCTATGGAGTAGAAGTATTATTTGATGATGCTATTAACTTCTGTATTGATGCTACTTATGGAAAGGCTTTAGATGAGAACGACGTAAAAGCTGTTGATTATCCAAAAGTAGAAGTAGTTGAAGTTGGAGAAGGTAAAGATTTAGTATATACTGCTAAAGTTACTACTTTCCCAGAAGTAACTTTAGGAGATTACAAAGGTGTAGAAGTTAAAAAACCTACAGCTGAAGTAAAAGAAGAAGATATAGAAAAGCAATTAAAAGAAATGCAGACTAAAAATGCTAGAATTGAAACTAAAACTGAAGGAACAGTAGAGGATAAAAATATAGCTGTTATAGACTTTAAAGGTTACATAGATGATGTAGCATTTGAAGGAGGAGAAGGAACTGACTATTCATTAGAAATAGGCTCAGGTACATTTATAGGAGATTTTGAACAACAATTAATAGGATTAGCTGTTGGAGAAGCAAAAGAAGTAAATGTTTCTTTTCCGGAAAATTATGGAAAAGAAGAGTTGAATGGAAAGCCAGCTAAGTTTGAAGTAACAGTTAAAGAAATAAAGGTTAAAGAGTTACCAGAGTTAGATGATGAATTTGCTAAAGAAATATCAGAATTTGATACAATAGAAGAAGTAAAAGCAGATTTAACAAAGAAAGCTCAAGAAGCTAATGAGGAAAGAGCTAAGAGAGAATTACAAGAAAATGTAGTAAATGTTATTGTTGACAATGCTACTATTGAAATTCCACAAGTTATGATAAATAGAGAAGTTGAAAATATGGTTAAAGATCTAGAACAAAGATTATCATATCAAGGATTATCTTTAGAGCAATATTATGAGTTTACTGGAAGCTCAGAAGAAAAGATGAAGTCTTATATGAGAGAAAATGCTGAAAGAAAAGTTAAGACTGATTTAGTATTAAGTGAAATAACAAAAATTGAAAAAGTTGAAGCTAGTGAAGAAGAATTAAAAGCTAAAGCTGAAGAAGTAGCTAAAATGTATTCAGCTGGAGATGCAGAAAAAATGGTTGATCTAATTTTAAATGCTCAAAAGCAAGCTTTAGTAATGGATGTAACTAGAGAAAAAACTATAAACATATTAGTTGATGCAGCTAAAGTAACTGAGTAATAATTAAATAAAATGAATAAAATAATTGCCAGAATAAATACTTCTGGCAATTATTTTAAATTTACAATAAAAATTTTAAAAATATCATTAACAAAAAAAGAAAATTTTTATATAATTTAAGTATATAAGTATGATAATATATATAATATGGCAATATTATATTTATGAGTTTAATTTTATTAGGAGGGAATTGAATGAGTAATTTAGTACCAATGGTCGTTGAACAAACAAATAGAGGCGAAAGAAGTTATGATATATTTTCAAGACTTTTAAAGGATAGAATAGTAATGTTAAGTGGTGAGGTAAATGATGTAAGTGCTAATCTAATAGTATCTCAATTATTATTTCTAGAAAGTGAAGATCCAGATAAAGATATATATCTTTACATAAATTCACCAGGAGGTTCTATAACTTCAGGGATGGCAATTTATGATACAATGCAATATATTAAACCAGATGTATGTACTATATGTGTAGGTATGGCAGCTTCAATGGGAGCATTTTTATTATCATCTGGAGCTAAAGGAAAAAGGTTTGCACTTCCAAATGCTGAAATTATGATTCATCAACCATTAGGTGGATTCCAAGGGCAAGCAACAGATATAGATATACATGCAAAAAGAATATTAAAAATTAAAGAAAAACTAAATAAAATATTAAGTGAAAATACTAATAAACCACTTGATAAAATAAAAGTAGATGTAGAAAGAGATTACTTTATGGAAGCACAAGAAGCTGCAGATTATGGTTTAATTGATAAGGTTATAGAGAAGAATCAAGTGGGTAAATAGTAGAGTTTTAATCAGAAGTAGAGGTGGATTAAATGGCAAAATATGAAGACAAAAAGCAATTAAGATGTTCTTTTTGTGGAAAAAATCAAGAACAAGTAAAAAGACTTATTGCTGGACCAGGAGTTTATATATGTGATGAATGTATAGAACTTTGTTCTGAAATAATAGAAGATGAATTTGAAGAAACAACTCCTATGGAGACAACAAATCTTCCAAAGCCAACAGAAATAAAATCTTATTTAGATCAATATGTGGTAGGGCAAGATAGAGCTAAAAGATCTTTATCAGTAGCTGTATATAATCATTATAAAAGAATAAATGCTAATAAGTTAGAAGATGATGTAGAACTTCAAAAAAGTAATATACTTTTACTTGGACCTACAGGATCAGGTAAAACATTATTAGCGCAGACGCTTGCTAAATTATTAAATGTTCCATTTGCAATTGCAGATGCTACAACATTAACAGAGGCAGGATATGTAGGGGAAGATGTAGAGAATATTCTATTAAAGCTTATACAAAACGCAGATTTTGATGTTGAAAGAGCAGAAAAAGGAATAATTTATATAGATGAAATAGATAAAATAGCAAGAAAATCTGAGAATCCATCTATAACTAGAGATGTTTCAGGAGAAGGAGTACAACAAGCTTTATTAAAAATTTTAGAAGGAACGGTTGCATCAGTTCCACCACAAGGAGGAAGAAAACATCCTCATCAAGAATTTATACAAATAAATACATCTAATATATTATTTATTTGTGGGGGAGCATTTGATGGTATAGATAAAATAATAGAAAGAAGAAGTATTAAAAGCACTATAGGATTTGGAGCAGAGATTCAATCTAAAAAAGAGAAGGATATTGGAAAAATACTTAAGGATATAATGCCTGGAGATTTATTAAAGTTTGGACTTATACCTGAATTTGTAGGAAGATTACCAGTGGTTGTTACTTTAGAAGCTTTAGATAATGAAGCTTTAGTAAATATATTAAGTCAACCTAAAAATGCTCTTGTTAAACAATATAAAAGATTATTTGAACTTGACAATGTTGAATTAGACTTTACAGAGGATGCTTTAAAAGCAATAGCTGATGAAGCTATAAAAAGAAAAACAGGTGCAAGAGGATTAAGAGCTATAGTTGAAGAAACTATGATGGATATAATGTTTGATATACCTTCTAAAGAGGAAATAGTTAAGGTAACTATAAATAAGGAATGTATATTAGATAAGAAAGAGCCAGAGTTACAATTATTAGAAGAGGGTGAAATAAGACCTACTTTAAAAACTACTAAAAAATCTAAAGCACAAAAAACTATAGAAACTGCATAATTAAAAGTCATTTGGATATATAATCCAAATGACTTTTTTGGAGATTTATAATGATTAAAAATTTTAATTAAAGTATTAAATACAGTATGTGAAACAGATTTTTTATATTAAAATAGTATAAAAATTAATTTCTCTTATTTAGAATATATTTATATATATTTGATAATACTAATATAAGT
>NZ_WHJC01000264.1 GCF_009295725.1 Clostridium tarantellae | reverse complement strand
TTTAAAAATAGAATTAATAAAATTATATAAATTTTCTATATTGAAATTTTGATTATAAATAAGATTAAACTTAAAAAATAAATATTTAGATAGATTTTTACCTACACCTGTTATAAGTAGTGAAAATATATTATCATTAATATTTTCATTTATTTCTTTAAAGTTTTTAGAAAGATCATTTAATGAAAAATTAAAAGGATTTATTTTATTAGAAACTGGAGGTAAAACATAAGTAACTCCTGGATATAAAACTCTAAAGCTATTTTTATTAGCAGTTATATGTTTTATAGATTCCATAACTTTATTATCACGTTTTCTAACTAAAGTTATGTTACTATGTCTAGCCATTATTTCTACTATTAAAGTATAGATACTATCAAATCCTAATTCATCTTTATTTTCTATATCAATAAAAACTATTCTATCAGTAGATTCTTGAGAAAGGTTTATTATTCTTCCACCAATTAAATATTTTCTTAAAAGCATACAAAATACCGGTGGTTGTAATGGATTATTTTTTACTACTGTAGTAAAATGTATTCTAGGATAGTTAGAACTGGATGATATTAGGAGTTTTTTTTGTTCTTTTCCGCGTAAAGTTAAAATTATTTCATCCTTTTCAGGTTGATTTATTTTATCTATTTTAGTATTAATAATTGAATTTTTAAGTTCATTTATTAAACTATATAGATAAATACCGTCTAAAGCCATATATATCTTTCCTTTCTAATATGTTAAACTAAAACTAGTATATCATAATTATAAGAAAAAAGTATAAGTAAAATCAGTAA
This sequence comes from Clostridium tarantellae, assembly GCF_009295725.1. Classification (GTDB taxonomy): domain Bacteria; phylum Bacillota; class Clostridia; order Clostridiales; family Clostridiaceae; genus Sarcina; species Sarcina tarantellae. The sequence continues at coordinate 3,873 of NZ_WHJC01000264.1, read as the reverse complement.
GAGGTGATGCTATGAATTTTGCAAAAATGCAAGGAAACGGAAATGACTTTATAATTGTTGAAGATTTTGATAATAAATTACAAGGAAAAGAAAGTGAATTAGCTAAGCATGTTTGTCATAGAAAATTTGGAATAGGTGCAGATGGATTATTAATAGTTAGACTTACGGATAAAGCTGATATAGAGATGATTATAATAAATTCGGATGGTTCCTATGCAGCTATGTGTGGAAATGGAATAAGATGCTTTATAAAATATGCATTTGAAAAAAAAATAGTGACTAAAGAAAAAATAAATGTATTAACAGGTGCTGGAATTAAAACTATTTCTTTAAAAACTAAGGATGGAAAAGTAAATAGTATTAGTGTTAATATGGGGCAAGCTAATTTTAATCCTAATGCTATACCAGTAAAAAGTAATGAAGAAATTATAAATAAGGAAATTTTAGCTAATAATAAAGTTTATAAAATAACATCATTATTAATGAATATTCCACATACAGTTATTTTTGAGGAAGATAATACAAACATAACTGAAGGAAATGAAATAGAGAAGCATCCATTATTTCCTGAAAAAACAAATGTTAATTTTTGCAAGGTAATAAATAAAAGTATTATTGAAGTTAGAACTTGGGAAAGAGGGGCTGGAGCCACTTTAGGATGTGGAACAGGGAATTGTGCTTCCGCAGTGGTTTGTAATAAACTTGGTTTTGTAGATAATAAGGTAAAAGTAATTACACCTGGAGGAAGTTTATGGGTTCATATAAAGGGTGATGGAGTTTATATGATTGGTGATGCTAAATTTATATGTGAAGGTACATATAATTTTTAGAAAGGAAAAATAATGAAAAAATGTCTAGGAATTAGTTTAATAGTATTAAGTTTTTTAATCTTTTTTTTAATAGGATGTAAAAATAGTTTAACTGATAAAAATAAAATTAATGAAATAAAATCATTACCTAATAATTTGGTATTACAATTTAAAAATAATACATTAACCTATGAATCAGTACATAATGGTAAATTAACTAATGTTGATATTGGTATTGAAGGTGAAATAAGGGCTTTTAATAAAGAAAAAAATTTTTTAATTTATACAAAAGTAGAAAATTTTCAAACTCAATTAAACATTGTTAAAAATAATACAGAATTAAATTATAATATTGATGGTAGTGTAGAGAAAATTTGGGTTAATAATTCTTGTGAGAAAGTTTTTTATAAAATAAATCATAATAATGAATTTATAGACTATTTTATTATAGATTTAAATAAAAAAGAAAATAAAAAATTAAATGAAGATATTATAATATCAGGAGATATTGTAGATTTTTTAGATAATAATAATTTGATATTATATGGTGTAAATTCTAAAGAAAAAATAAGTGGTATATATATTTATAATTTAGAAAGTGAAAGTTATTCATTAATGGAGCAAGTTACTAAAGCCTTTATAGATTATATAAAAGTTTTAGATGAAAATAAAATATTATATGGAAAATCTTTTTTTGATAATAAAAAAGAATGTTATATATATAATATAAACACTAAAACTTCTAAACAAATATCTTCAAATATAAAAATAATAAAAAATATCTTATTTATAGATAATAAAGTTTATTTTATAGGAGAAGGTAATGAATCTAGTAAAGTTACTTTATATTGTTTAGATATTAATAGTGAAATTTTAAAAAGATTAATATTTGACTTTCCTAGAAATGTTGACAAAAATTCTAAATTACTGTATGAAAATGGACAGATAATATTTACAGGATATACTGATTCTCAAGATAAAGCAGGAGTTTATTCCTATAATTTAAAAAATAAATCTATAAAGTTAATAAGTGATGTTGATGGAAAATATATAATAATTTAAATATTAAAAGTTAAAAATAAGAGATTAAAAGTAGATAAAATAAAAATTTATCTACTTTTTTGATTATATAGAGAATTGTTGGACATAATTGATAATATTATATATTTAAAAAGAGGTGATTTTATCAATTATACTTTAAAAGATATTGATTTAAGTTATATGAAAAGTATCACTAAAGATATGATGTTAGATTTTAAAATAATTTCTTTAGGAGAAAAAGATGGTACTATATATTTTTATACAGATTATAGTAAAGAATCAGAAAAAAAATCTTATTTATCTTTAATGTTTAAAAAAAATATTAAATTAATAAAGGATGATGAAGAAAAAGTTATTTCATTAATAAATAGTTGTTATGGAAACGAAATAAATTTTAACAATAAGGATGAATTTGTTATACATCAATTAAGTAATATACTTTCAAATGCTATAGATTTAGAGGCAAGTGACATACATTTAGAACCACAAAGTAGATATGTAAATATTAGATTTAGAATTGATGGAACTTTAATTATGAAAAATAAAATACAGCATGAAGAATATTTGACTATAATAAATAAAATAAAATTAGATTCTAATATGGATATATCAGATAAATTAAGACCACAAGATGGAAAAATGAGATTTAAATTTAAAGAAAAATTTTATGATTTAAGAGTATCTTCTATACCTACTCTTTATGGAGAAAAGTTAGTACTAAGAGTATTATATAAAAAACCTGAATTAGCTAACATTAATAAATTAAATTTATCTTTTAATCAATTAGAAAAAATAAAAAAATTATTAGCTTATAAACATGGTATGATTTTAATTAATGGACCAACGGGAAGTGGAAAAACAACAACCTTATATGCTTTACTTAATGAGGTAAATAAAGAAGATATAAATATAAGTACTATAGAAGATCCAATAGAATTTAATTTAAATGGAATAACACAAACTAATGTAAATGAAAAAAATAACATTACGTTTTCTAATGGCTTAAGACATATTTTAAGACAAGATCCTGACATAATTTTAATAGGTGAAATTAGGGATGAAGAAACAGCTCAAATAGGTACAAGAGCAGCTATAACAGGTCATAAGGTATTATCTACTATACATACTAATAGTGGATATGAAGTTTATAGTAGATTAAAAGATATGGGAGTACATGAATATTTATTAAAAGAAGCTTTAAAGGGAGTTATAACTCAAAGATTAGTTAGAAAATTGTGCGATTATTGTAAAAAAAAATATGACGTTGATGAAAATTTTATAAATCAGTTATCCTTAAATAAAAAAAGCTTATATTATAAAAGTTGTGGGTGTGAAAAGTGCAATTATACAGGATATAAAGGAAGAATTATGATTTGTGAAATTATGCTTAAAGATGAACTAGAAAAAGTAAATATAAAAAATAATGAAATGTTAGAAAATTGTTTAAACATGATGGAAAAAGGAATTGTTTCATTAGAAGAATATATATTATTAAAAGAAGGAGAAGGGTTTTGATAAAAATACAATCTGTTGATTATAAATCCATATTTTTTATAACAACAACTTTAAGTACGTATACTAAATCAGGCATACCTTTAATTAAATCATTGGAATTAATTAAGGTATCTATATATAATTCAGAATATAAAAACTCTTTAGATAAAATAATTCAAAACCTTAAAAATGGAGAAATTTTATCAGAAGCTATGAAAAAAGAAGGAAATCTTTATCCAAATTTATTAATAGATATGTTGAAAATTGGAGAAGAAAGTGGGAGATTAGATGAAGTTTTATTAAAAGTAGCTACTCATTTTAGTAGAAGAAATGATATGGCAAATAATATAAAAAAAATAATGATCTATCCTATTTTTCTTATTATATCAATAGTTATAGTTTCTATGTTTTATTTATTATATATATTGCCTAGCTTTGAACAATTATATAAAGATTTAGAAGTAAATTCATCAGTAATTATAAGTAAAATAATAAATTATATAGATTTTATTAATTATAATGACAATGC
>NZ_WHJC01000263.1 GCF_009295725.1 Clostridium tarantellae | reverse complement strand
AGACCGGGGGATATCTCGGATTATATCATAATATTAAAAATATATTTGAAAAATTTAGAAATTTTGCTTATAAAACTAAAAATAGCATTTTTGCTTTATGCAAAAATGCTATTTGTCTACAAACTGAGGAGAAGATACTAAAGTATCTTCTCCTTATTTTTATTAATCTATAATTTATGTATAATTTTCAAATCAATAACTAGCAATTAAACTTTTTGTAAATAAATTCAATTCCTTTTTAAAACATAATATACATTTTATTCCATATAATATTAAAAAAATGGAGCGGGTGATGGGAATCGAACCCACGTAACTAGCTTGGAAGGCTAGGGCTCTACCATTGAGCTACACCCGCTTAACAATTTTATTATATCATTTTTTTTTGACACTGTCAACATTTTAAAAATGGCTGGGATAACAGGATTTGAACCTGTGAATGACGGAGTCAAAGTCCGTTGCCTTACCGCTTGGCGATATCCCAGTATGGTGTACCTTTAGGGATTCGAACCCCAGGCCCACGCCTTAGAAGGGCGTTGCTCTATCCAGCTGAGCTAAAGATACATTGTGTCAACAAATAATATTATACTTTGCATAATATTATTTGTCAACATTTTTTTAAATTACTTCACTTAAATGCTTACTTAAAATAAATTTCAATTTTTCTCCATCATTTTTATTGATAGAAGCTTGCTCACAAAGTTTAAACCAACTTTCTTTATTCATTCCAATCTTCTCTTCAAATTCTTGTTCAAAATTAGTTTTTATATTAGTATTAAATACAAAATCTGCTAATTCATTTGCATTTTTAAAAATTTTTAAATATAAAAATTGTGTTGAATCTCCCAACCAATCATTATTAAATCTTCCACAAAAAATTCTTAATTCTTTATAAATTTTTTCATCAGGCAAATTCCATAATCTTTTAATTTTATTTATTTCTTCTTTCATACATTTTTCTTCTGTTTTAGTGATTTTATTGCTTCTAACTGATAATTTAAATATATCATCTATAGATCTAGTAGGAATATTTATAATAGCTTTTTCCTTACCTTCAACCCATTTATAATACGCTTCAGGTAAAAAAATATATTCTATAAATCCTAATAAAGCCTTCATATCAGGAACTGCTATCCAATCACTTTCAATACCAGTTTTTTTATTAAAAATAACATAATGCAAGAATTTTGTATCCATTGTTATAGCTTCTTCTAAAAAAAGTTTATTTTTTTTTGTTTTATTACTAATGATTAAATTTTCCCAGTAATTTAATGAATTATATTTAGTCTTCAAAATTCTCTCCCCTTTTACTATTTATATAGTTTTTAATAACTTATCCACATTAATTTTTTATAATTATTTCTATTTTTTTAATGTATTTCAACTTAATGTTATTTATATTATAATATTGTAAATTCTATAAATCAAAGTTCAAACATTATAATTAAACGTTTTCTGAAGGCTTTTTCTTTAATAATCTTGCATTTATTGATTAATATGTTTTTTTATGATATTTTATAAACATATATATTTCATTAAATAAAAGGGGGATTTTATGAATTATTTATGTGAAATTTGTGGTAAGCTTGGAGATATTCACCATATAGTTCACAAGCATGAAGGTGGGTTAGATTTTAAGCTAAATTATAAATATTTATGTAATTATCACCATAGAGGTAAATATGGTCCTCATGAAGATCCTATTATAGATTTAATCTATAAATTAAAACTTCAAAACTCTTTAAAATCTCTTTTACCAAAAACTTACTATGATATGAATTCTTTAAGTAGTATACTTTGTTTAAATAAAAATTCACTTAAAAGAATCTCTAAAAATTTAAAAATTTATAAAGAAGGATATTTATCTGACGATATTATTTTTCAAATTATGGGAAGAAAAATTTATTCTGAAGAATTAATTGAAGATTTTATTCTTGAAAAAGATATTGTTAATAATTTTTAAAATATTGAATGAATGTTAGTTCTTTACACTGAACTTGGTTTATATATTATTAGACAAAAAATTTCAATATTATTAAAAAATATATTGTTTTATTAATATTAAATTTTAAGTATTATCTCATTGACATTAAAACGCAATAAATTTATAATTAAATCATTATAAAACCTAAATAATTAAAATCTATGAAGAGAAGAGTAAGCTTTGGTACATTTGCAGAGAGAAAATACATTTGCTGTGAGTATTTTTAAATGAAATTAGCTGAAAACCACCTCTGAGTTGCTTTAATAAAGTACGGTAAAATCACGTTAAGATTTATTTAAAAGTGGCATATTTTATGCAAAATGGGTGGAACCACGGGAATATATACTCTCGTCCCTTTTCTTACAATGAAAAGAGATGAGAGTTTTTTTATTTCTAAAAAATACCAGTTATATAGTGAAAGGGGTCATAATTATGATAAAAGTTACTTTAAAAGACGGTTCAGTTAAAGAATTTGAATCTGGACTTTCAATATTAGAAATTGCTAAAAATATAAGTGAAGGTTTAGCTAGAAATGCTTGTTGCGGAATTGTAAACAACCAAGTTGAAGATTTAAGATTTCAAGTAAAAGAAGATTGTGAACTAGCAATTTGTACTTTTGATTCTCAGGAAGGTAAAGATGCTTTTAGACACACAGCTTCTCATATATTAGCTACTGCTGTTAAAAGATTATTTCCTAATGCTAAATTAGCTATAGGGCCATCTATAAATAATGGTTTTTACTATGATTTTGACAATGAAAAATCATTTTCTTCTGAAGATTTAGAGAAAATTGAATCAGAAATGAAAAAAATAATAAAAGAAAATCCAGAAATAAAAAGATTTGAACTATCAAGAGAAAAAGCTTTAGATCTTGTTAAAAATGAACCTTATAAAGTTGAACTTATAAATGATTTAGATGAAGATGAAGTTATTTCATTTTATCAAATTGGAGATTTTGTAGATTTATGTGCTGGCCCACATCTAATGTCTCTTAAGCCATTAAAAGCAATTAAACTTTTAAGAAGTGCTGGGGCTTACTGGAAAGGTGATGAAAAAAATAAAATGCTTTCAAGAATTTATGGAACAGCATTTACTAAAAAAGCTGATTTAGATTCTCATATTGAAGCTTTAGAAGAAGCTAAAAAAAGAGATCATAATAAACTCGGAAGAGAACTGGGAATATTTGGAACTGATGAAATTATTGGTCAAGGACTTCCTTTATTAATGCCTAAAGGAGCTAAAATAGTTCAAACTCTTCAAAGATGGATAGAAGATGAAGAAGAAAGAAGAGGTTATCTTTTAACTAAAACTCCTTTAATGGCTAAAAATGACCTTTATAGAATCTCTGGACACTGGGATCATTATAGAGATGGTATGTTTGTATTAGGTGATGAAAATGATCCTGATGTGATGGCATTAAGACCAATGACTTGCCCATTCCAATTTTCTATATATAATTCAACTCAACACAGTTATAGAGATTTACCAGTAAGATTTGGAGAAACAGCTACTTTATTCAGAAAAGAATCTTCTGGAGAAATGCATGGACTTATAAGGGTAAGACAATTTACTCTTTCAGATGGTCACATAGTATGTACTCCTGATCAATTAGAAGAAGAATTTAAAAATGCTGTTGATTTAGTTAAATATGTTATGGAAACTTTAGGAATAGCTGATGATATAAGCTATAGATTCTCAAAATGGGATCCAAATAATACTGAAAAATATATAGATAATCCAGAAGCTTGGGAAAAAACACAAAATATAATGAGAGAAATATTAAATCATTTAGAAATAGATTTTGTTGAAGCTGATGGTGAAGCTGCTTTCTATGGACCAAAACTTGATATACAATTTAAAAATGTTCATGGAAAAGAAGATACAATAATAACTATTCAAATAGATTTTGCTTTAGCTGAAAGATTCCAAATGACTTATATTGATAAAGATGGTAATAAGAAAACTCCTTATATTATTCACAGAAGTTCATTAGGATGTTATGAAAGAACTTTAGCTATGCTTATAGAAAAATATGCTGGAGCTCTTCCAACTTGGTTAGCACCAACTCAAGTTAAAGTATTACCTATCTCTGATAAATATAATGATTATGCTGAAAAAGTAGTTAAAACATTAAGAGATAAAGGTGTTAAAGTTGAAGTTGATTACAGAGCTGAAAAAATAGGATATAAAATTAGAGAAGCTAGATTAGAAAGAAGTCCTTATATTGTAATAGTTGGTGAAAAAGAAGCAGCAAATAACGAAGTTGCTGTTAGAAGCAGAAAAAATGGTGAAGAAGGTGCTATAGCTCTTAATGTATTTGTAGATAGAGTTGTAAATGAGATTGCCAATAAAGAAAAATAATATAAAAAGACTTAGTTTTTTACCAATGTCATTAAGATAAGATATTTTTTTATATCAAGCTTTCCTAGAAAATAAAATTTTTCTGGGAAAGCTTTTTGTTACCTAGAAATATTATTTTAAAATTTGTTTTTAGGTATGACTAATAAGCATACTGATAATCTGCTTTTTGAATTTCTTTAATTTTTATGCTACTCTATAAATGAAACTTACGGGAGATTGGGCGCGAAGCTTTCGACGGTCTTGCCTGCCTTTTCTTACCGGTAAAATATTTTGTTGAATTAATAATTCAACTGATGGTAGATTTCTCTTATTAGAGCATTTGAAAAAGTATCTGCAAA
>NZ_WHJC01000262.1 GCF_009295725.1 Clostridium tarantellae | reverse complement strand
CTAAAAATACAATTTTATAGGTTGTTTACAATATATAGGAATTGGTAGTATAGTTTATTTAGGAGGATAAATTAAATGGGAAATTTTTTGATGGAATATATTTTAAATCCAAGAACTGTAGGTGCTGTAGTACCTAGTTCTAAGAATTTAGCTAAGAAAATGGTGGAAGAGATTAACTTTGATAATTGTCAGTGTATAGTAGAATATGGTCCTGGAACAGGAGCATTTACAGATGAATTACTAGTGAGAAGAAATGAAAATACTAAAATAATATTGATAGAATATAATAAAGAGTTTTATAAATATATTAAAGAACGTTATAAAAATAAGAAGAATTTAATTATTATAAATGGTTCAGCTGAAAATATTGATGATTACTTGAAAACATATGAAATTAATAATGTAGATTATATCGTATCAGGATTACCTTTTGCAAGTTTATCTAAAGAAGTTTCTAAAACTATATTAAATAAAACTAACAATATAATAGGAACTAGAGGAAAGTTTATAACTTTTCAATATACATTAACTAAGAAAAGATTTTTTGAAAAATATTTTTCAAAAATAAAAATAAAAAGAGAGTTTAAAAATATTCCACCAGCATATATTATCATATGTGATAAGTAATATTATCAGTTGGGAAAGGAACTTTTATGAAAGATAATATTTTAATAGTTGATGATGATGAAAATATTAGAAATTTAATTAAAATTTATTTAGAAAACTAGGGTTTTACTTTAGAACAAGCGAAAAATGCTGAATAAGCATTAAACATATTAGAAGAAAAAAATATAGATTTAATTTTATTAGATATAATGATGCCTGGCATAAATGGGTTACATACATGTATGAAAATTAGATAAAAAAGAAATATGCCAATAATAATTATGTCTACTAAAGTAGAGAATATAGATAAAATACATGGATTAACATCAGGAGCAGATGATTATATATGCAAGCCTTTTAGTCCTTTAGAACTTATTGCAAGAGTTAAAGGTCAGTTAAGAAGGTCTAAAAAATACAATTTAGATAAAAATGAAAAATCAATTATAGAAATAGGAGATTTAAAGCTTAATGTAGATACAAAACAAGTATTTGTAAATAATGTAGAGGTTAAATTAATACCTAAAGAATTTGATATTTTAGAGTTATTATGTAGAAATAAGGGTATAGTACTAAGTATTAGAAAAATATATGAATATGTTTGGAAAGAAGAGTTTTTTAAATCAGATAACACTGTTATGGTTCATATAACAAAAATTAGACAGAAAATAGAAGAAGATTCTAAAAATCTAAGTTATATAAAAACTTTATTAATATTATTTATAAAAAATCTAAAGGGTTAAATAGTTTAATAAATAAATTGTTTGAATATACCTATACAGAGTGTAATTTAAATTCTTTAATAAAGTAGATGCTAGGAGAATATTTATACATATTACAAAAAGAAAATTTGATTTTAATTGAGGATTTATGTGAGGAGGATTTAATAGTAAATTTAGATATAGAACATATGGGAGAGTATTTGATAATTTATTTAGTAATGCAGTAAAAAACCAGCAAAAGTTGAAGTTTAGCTATATAAAAAGGGAAAAATGGCTATTTTTAATATGAAAAATAAAGTTAATAATATTAATAAAGAAGATATAAAATATATTTTTGAAAGATTTTATAGAGTAGATAAATCACCATGTGAAACAAAAATTTCAGGTTTGGGTTTATCAATAGCTAAAGCTATAGTAGATTTACATAAAGGAAAGATTTATGCAGATTTAGATGATGAAAGAATAACTTTCACTGTAGAATTAAAGTTATATAAAAATAAAATGGAGTAGAGTCAGGGACTACTCCATTTTACTTGAAGGAAGATATATTATTTATTTAAAACACTTACAAATTTTTTGAAAGCATTTATTCCCTCAGAAGTATTTATATTAAATACTCCACAATATTCTAAAACTTTGACAAATTTATTAGCTAAAGCTGTATTTATAAAATCATCTATAGGAATAGAATTTTTAATTTCAGTATATTTTGCTTTTAACTCAATACACCATTCACTATGATATTTAGGAATTTTTTCAATAATTAATTCATTTAAAATAAATTTTTTAATATCTTCTAACTCATTTAAAAGCCTTCCAGGTAAAACAGCAAGTCCCATTACTTCTATTAAACCTATATTTTCTTTCTTTATATGTTGAACATCAACATGAGGATGAAATATTCCAAGAGGATGTTCTTTAGAAGTTCTATTATTTCTAAGAACTAAATCAACAATAAATTCATCATTTTCTTTTCTTACTATAGGAGTAATAGTATTATGTGGTTCATTATTAGAATGACTTAATATTTCTACAGATTCATCACTATAATTTCTCCAAGTATTTAAAATATGTTGTGAACAATCAACTAAAGTGAGTATATTACTTCCTTTTAATCTAATAGTTGATAATGGCCAATTTAATACTTCTAAGCATATATCTTTATATCTATCTAAAGTAAAATCAAAAATTTTCTTGGCAGAATTCATTGGGAAAGTATGATTTCCTCCTTGATAGTGCTCATGAGATAAAATTGAACCACCAACTATTGGTAAATCAGCATTTGAACCTATAAAATAATGTGGAATTTTATCAACAAATTGTAATAAGTTAATAAAAGTATCTTTATTAATTTTCATAGGTATATGATTATTACAAAGCAATATACAATGCTCATTATAATAAAGATAAGGAGAATATTGTAGCATCCAATTTTTATTATTAATATTAAATCTTATCATTCTATGATTTGCTCTATCAGGATGAGTAATAGTACCTTCAAAGCCCTCATTTTCTGTACATAATAAACATTTAGGGTAATTACTTTTTATAGAATTTCTTTCTAAAGCTATTTGTTTAGGATCTTTTTCAGGTTTAGAAAGATTAATAGTTATTTCCATATCACCATAATTAGAGCTTGATTTAAAATTTATATTTTTAGCAATTCTATCTGTTCTTATATAATTTGAGCTTTTACTAAGATTATAAAAATAATTTGTAGCTTCTATGGGATTTATTTCATATCTATTTAAAAATTCTTTATTAATTATTGATGGACTAGGTATAAAACAGTTCATTAAATTACTTGAAAAAATATCTTTTTCATATAAAGAATTAGAAATAAGGTCTTTATTTATTGCAATATTAATTAATTCATTTAATGTTTCATGTAAAGTTAAATTAAGTTTTTCTCCAGTTGAATAATTATTTTCTTTTAAAATAGACAGCAATCTATTTCTTACATAAATTTCATCCATTTTATCAATAAGACCATTATCTATTGACAAAGTTATAAGTCTATCTATTAATGAATTAAGTTTATTAATCATAAAATTTCACCCCTTATACAATGAATTAAAACTTTAGTTTTAAAGTTTTATAGGACCATTTCCTATAGATGCTATATAAAAAGATGCTTCATAGCCTATAGTGTCTTTATAAACTTTTCCTACATTTTCTATAAATGAATTAACTGAATCATTTTTTACTATAGCAATGGCACAACCACCAAAGCCAGCACCTGTCATACGAGCACCTAAAACACTTTCTTGCTTCCAAGCAGTATGAACTAATGTATCTAATTCTATACCTGTAACTTCATAATCATCTCTTAAAGAGTTATGGGAATCGTTCATTAATTTACCAAAAGTTACAATGTGGTTATTTTTTAAAGCTTTAACAGCAGCTTTAACTCTTTCATTTTCATATATAGCATGCTTAGCTCTTTTTATTTTAATTTCATCATTTATTACATGCTTATGTTTTTCAAATTCTTCAGGAGTTAACTCACATAAAGAATTTATATTAAGAATAGTTTTTAAACTTTCTAAAGCACTATCACATTCAGCTCTTCTTTCATTATATTTAGAGTCTGCTAATTCACGTCTTTTATTTGTGTTCATTATTATAATGGTTTCATTAATTAAATTTAGCGGAACATATTCAAAGAATAAATTATTACAGTCTAGCATTATAGCTTTATCTTTTTGCCCAAGAGATATAGCAAATTGATCCATTATACCACTATTAACTCCAATATATTTATTTTCTACTGTTCTACCAAGTAGGGCAGCTTGTACATTATCAAAATCTAAATGAAAACTATCCTTTAAAATTTTAGCCGATAACATTTCAAGAGATGCAGAAGAAGAAAGTCCAGCACCATTTGGTAAGTTTCCATATATAACAATATTTAATCCATAATTAATTTTATGGTTATTTTCAAGTAAAAATTTAATAACTCCTTTTAAATAATTAGCCCAATCATGTTTTTTATTATATTCTAAATTATCAAGTGAAAATTCTAATACACCTAAATCTTCAAAATTCATAGAATATACTTTGAAGATTTTATCTTTACGTTTACTTACAGCAGCATAAGTTCCAAGTGTTATAGGACAAGGAAAAACAAAACCACCATTATAATCAGTATGTTCTCCTATAAGATTGATTCTACCAGGTGCAAAGAATATGCTTTCACAATCTTCACCAAAAATATTTGCAAATTTATTTTTAATAGTATTATTAACCATATTTTACCTCCGATTCAAAAAAATTCTTGTTAATATAATTATAAATCTTTACTAAAAAATAATCAATAATTTTACTAAAATTAATTAATATATTCATTTAATTTATATAATAT
>NZ_WHJC01000261.1 GCF_009295725.1 Clostridium tarantellae | reverse complement strand
ATATTATAATTATAAATATACACATACAACCCTCCTTAAATATCATTTTTAATTATTAACAAATAAATAGAAAAATATCCAATAATCTACTGGATTAATAAAAATATTTAAGTGAAAAATAATTTAGAAGCAAAGTAGAATAGGAGGAAAGTAATGTGAAGAGAATAATATGTATATTATTAATATTAAATTTTTTTTCTTTTAATAAATACACCGTTTATGCAAATAATAAAGATATAACACCAAATGCACATTTTTCAATTGCATATGATTCAAAAACTGGTGAAATTTTATATGAAAAAAATGCTTTTAGATGTGTTCCAATGGCAAGTACAACAAAAATTTTAACAGCATTAGTGGCAATTAATTATGGAAATTTAGATGATCAAGTAACTATATCTAAAAGTGCGTCTTCTATTAGAGGATCAACAGTTGGTTATAAAGCAGGAGAAAAAATAACATTAAAAGAGCTTTTGTTTGGACTTATGTATAAATCAGGAAATGATGCTGCTATAGCAATTGCAGAGCATTTAGGTGGAAATGTTGAAAATTTTTCAATTATGATGACTGATTTTGCTAGAATAATTGGTCTTGTAGATTCTAATTTTCAATCGCCTCATGGTTTAGATAGTCAAATGCATTATTCAACAGCCTATGATTTAGCTTTATTAATGTCAAAAGCAATGAATAATGAATTTTTCAGAGAAATTTCTGGAACTAAAGAAATAAAAAAAGATAAATATGGATTTACTCGAGATTATAATAATATAAATAAAATATTATGGAGAATTAACAATGCAAATGGAGGAAAAACAGGATATACCGGACAAGCAGGAAAATGTTTAGTTACTTCAATAAACCATAACGAAAGAAATTTAATTATAGTAGTTTTAAATTGTCCTAACAGATGGGAAGCTACTGAAAAAGTATATGAATATGTAAAAGACAGATGTAAATAAATTATAATAAAAAAATCATGGTTCTTATTTATAGATAAATTAAGAATCATGATTTTAAGTTTAGTAATAAAGTTTATATTATTTTAAATTAGAGGTTTTTTAAAAATATCTTTAAGATTTAATTGAAGTACACGATTCATTATTTCTTCTTTGTCTATTGTATATAAATTAAGTTCTTTCATTCTTTTAAAGTATTCTGAACCAGCAAAAGTGTATCTACTAATTCTACCTTCTTTAGTAGTTGATTTTTCATTAGCATAAGCTATTATATCTCCTAAAGCTATTGAGCGTGGTAAAATCAATAATGGCATACCTAAGGCAAGCCTAACAGCGTTATATCCAGAAAGGGTTCCTGTTACTATAGCTTCAGTATGCCCAACAAATAAACCAGCTTTTTCTCCAGCACAGAATAAATTATATACATTATCAACCTTTAAATCATTTCCTCTAGGAGCAACAGATAAATAACGAATAGAGTTTCCTTTACTACCTGCATATGGATCTACATATTTAGCATTTTCAAATCCTTTAATTTTTCTTAATTTTTCTAAAGGATAATAAGTAGTCATAAGTTTAGCATGTCCTGTATCTAATAGAACCAAATTTTCAGCAAATTCTTTAAGAGCATATTGTTGACAAACTTTAGCACTAAGTTTATCATAGCTCACATCTTCTTTAGGAATTTTAACAATTGCTACTCCTTTACTATCTAATTCATTTTTTAATTCTTTAGATAAGCTTTCTTTTGTTAATTTACAAGAACCACTAAAAGCACCTAATTCATCACCTTTACGTTCACCACGAATATCTAAAACACCACAGCGTTCACTTATACTTATTCTTGGACCAAAAGCAGGACAACGTAATATACACATTGAACAACCATTTCCATAACGCAAACAATTTCCCATTGGTCCTGTTGAACCCGTAGTTTCAATAAATACATCACCTTCAAAATATTTTTCATCAGCAGTATAAATCCCTAAAATTTTATTATCTTTTAATTCAATATCTGTTACTCTAGATAATAAATGAACATTTATGCCTAATTTCTTTATATATCTAGAAACTTCACCTTCTATAAGATTAACATCATAAAGCCATGCATGTTCATGTCCAGGAAATTTTATATTTTTATGCCTACTAACTTTATCACAAATTTCTATTAAGTCTCCACCACCCATAGCTATAAGTTCTTCAGAAGCGGTAAAGCGACCGTTATTTCTCATTATACCGCCAACATTACCTAAGCCTAAAAGAATATCTGTTTTTTCAAATAAATGAACTTCAGCACCACTTTTTTTTGCTTGGAGAGCAGCAGCTACTCCAGACCAACCACCACCGATAACTATAATCTTCATATAAATCTTCTCCCTTCAAAAATATTTCTTGGATCTGTTTGTATTTTGCAAAGTCTTTTAACTTTATGACCAGCAAATCTAGCGGTACAGCTACCACAGACACCTTCACCACAGCACATTTTTGCATTGTTGCAACAAGAAATTTTGATATTATTTTTCCCAAGAGAATCTAAAAATTCAATTAATTTATAAGTTAAAATATCTGCACCGGCACAATGAATTAATTTAGTATTACGAGTTTTAATATCATTGATTATATAATCCTTTGCATCAAAAGAAATAAGACCTTTATTTATTAAATTTAATTCTAAATATTCAATAGAATTTTTATCTAAGTACTCTTTTAAATAATTTTTAGAAAATGGAGTTTTATCAACAAGAACTTTTAGATTATTTCCTTGATGCAGTAATTTTTTTATTATTGGTAAAACTGGAGCTACACCAATACCTCTTACTATAAGTAAAACATTATCATTTATAGCTGAATAGATATTTTTAGTTCCAAAAACTCCATTAAAGTAAGGGCCACGTATAGTTATTTCACCACCTGGCACAATATTTAAAAGCCGTTTGGTTTTTATACCTCTTATTTCTATCATAAGTTTTATTAAATTTTTATCCGTATCAGCATCCATTATAGAAATTGGAACATCAAAATATGGATTATCTTTTGTTCTAATAAACAAAAAACTACCAGGAGCAACTAAGTCTAAACAAAGCTTATGAGGACATTTGAACTCAATAAAAAGGAGATTATCCTCAACTTCTTTTGCTTTAGTTACTTCACAAGTAAAGGTAAGTCTCCCAGGCTTTGCTTTTTCATTATTATATTTAAATTCTTGATAAATACATACTCCCTTCCAATTTACACAATCACAGAAACATTTGCCTTGGAGCTGAGAACACAAAATACATTCTCCTTCTTCAGCTAAATGGCAGGGACAAAATTCAGTACCTGCATCCATACAGTCTATAATTTCATATTTCATTTAAAATCTCCCTATTAAATGTTCATAATATAAAATATATATTTTATGGAAAAATGTTACAAAATATGGAGCAAAATTATAATAAATTTTATTGTTGAGGAATGTAGCTTTAATGTTTAAAATATAAATTAAGTTAAAAAAAATAATGGGAGTGGTTATTATGAAGCCGTTAGCAGAGTTAATGAGACCTAAATATATGGAAGATATGGTAGGACAAAATCATTTAATCGGTAAAAATAGGCCTTTAAATAATTTAATAAAAAATAAAAACATAATGAATTGTATTTTTTATGGTCCACCAGGTGTAGGAAAAACAACCCTAGCTAATATAATATCTAATTATACGGATAAAAAATTTTACAAACTAAATGCAACAACAGCATCAATAAAAGATATACAAGAAATAACAGAAAATATAGATAATTTATTAAATTATAGAGGTATAGTATTATATATAGATGAGCTACAACATTTTAATAAAAAACAACAACAAGCATTACTTCAATTTATTGAAGATGGTAGAGTGATTTTAATAGCAAGTACTACAGAAAATCCTTATTTTGCAATTCATAAAGCAATTTTAAGTAGAAGCACAATTTTTAAATTTGAGACTATAAAGGCTAAGGAGTTAGTAAAAGCTATAAATAAAGCTATATTAAAACTTGAAAAGGATAATTATAATATTCTTTTAGAAGAAGGGGTTATAGAATATATAGCTGAATTATCTCAAGGTGATGTAAGAAAAGCTTATACAATATTAGAATTAGCAATTAATTCTCAAAATAAAGATGAGGCAATAGTACTATCTATGAAATATATTGAAAGTCTAGGACAATCAAATTTAAAGTCTGATGCTAGTGGAGATGAGTACTACAATTTATTAAGTGCATTTCAAAAAAGTATAAGAGGTAGTGATCCCGATGCTGCAATTCATTATTTAGCTAAATTAATAAAAGGGGGAAACATAGAGAGTATTATAAGAAGAATAGCAGTTATAGCTTCTGAAGATATTGGTATGGCTCATCCAAATGCTTTAATGGTAGTTAATAGTGGGATAGAAATATGTTTAAGAATAGGGCTTCCAGAGGCTTCAATTGTGTTATCAGAGTTAACTATATATTTATCAACTCTTCCTAAATCTAATAGCTCTTATATAGCTATAAAAAAGGCATTTAAGGATTTAGAAGAAATTAATGTAGGAGATGTACCAAAACATTTAAGAGATAGTCATTATAAGGGGGCAAGTAATTTAGGAGTAGAAGGTTATAAGTATCCACATGAATATGAAAGTGCGACTTGTTGCTAGACAAAGGTAAGCGAGGGTTTACTATAAAACTAGCCTAATAATTTATAAAATTATTAGAACTGATATTACGAAAGGTAGAATGATAGGGTAACGCCTTG
>NZ_WHJC01000260.1 GCF_009295725.1 Clostridium tarantellae | reverse complement strand
AATATAATTACTATATAAGGAGGAATTAAATTTGAAAAACTTAAAGATAGCTTGTACAGAAGATGCTAAAGAATATTTTTTTACTAATAGAGAAGTAATTTCAGTTAAAGATACAGATTATACAGATGTAGCGGCAGTGGTATTGACTGATTTAAATCCAAATTTTATTTATGATGTTTATAATACAAAGTTTGAAGTTCCGGTATTTGTTATTTTAAAAGAAAGTGATGCCTTAAGTGATGAATTTTCTCAAAAGGTTTATCATGTAATAGATGGAAATAAATTTGATAAAAATCTTTATAGCAGAGAAATTGAAACAGCTGCTAGTACATATGAAGAAAATATATTGCCACCATTTTTTAAAACATTAAGTAATTATGTTTTAAAAGGTAATTTTCAATTTGATTGTCCAGGACATCAAGGAGGACAATATTTCCGTAAACATCCAGCAGGTAGATATCTTTATGATTTTTATGGAGAAAATATTTTCCGTTCTGATATTTGCAATGCAGATGTAGAACTTGGAGACCTATTAATACATGAAGGACCTGCAATGGAAGCTGAAAAACATGCAGCTAAGGTATTTAATGCAGATAAAACTTATTTTGTAATGAATGGTACAAGCACTTCTAATGCTATTGCTGTAAGTGCTGTAGTTTCTCCAGGAGATTTAGTTTTATTTGATAGAAATAATCACAAATCTATATATAATTCAGCATTAGTTCAATGTGGAGGTAAAGCTGTTTATTTAGAAACTGCTCGTAATCCATTTGGATTTATAGGTGGTATTGATGCACATTGTTTTGAAGAAGATTACATAAGAGAATTAATATCACAAGTTGATAAAGATAAAGCAAATGAAAAGAGACCTTTTAGATTAGCTGTTATACAACTTGGAACATATGATGGAACAATATATAATGCTAGACAAGTAGTTGATAAAATAGGACATCTTTGTGATTATATTTTATTTGATTCAGCTTGGGTAGGATATGAGCAATTTATACCAATGATGAGGGATTGTTCTCCTTTATTATTAGAATTAAATGAAAATGATCCTGGAATATTAGTAACTCAATCTGTTCATAAACAACAGGCAGGCTTTTCACAAGCTTCTCAAATACATAAAAAAGATAAACATATAAAAGGACAAAAACGTTATATAGATTGTAAACGCTTCAATAATGCATACATGTTACATTCTTCTACTAGTCCATTTTATCCATTATTTGCAACATTAGATGTTAATGCAAAAATGCAACAGGGTGAAGCTGGTAAAAAATTATGGGCTGATTGTGTTAAATTAGGTATTGAATCTAGAAAAGCAGTTTTAAAAAATTGTTCATTAATTAAACCATTTATTCCAACAGAAATTGATGGTAAGAAATGGGAAGAGTATTGTACAGAAGAAATAGCAAACAATATTGAATTCTTTAAGTTCCATACAGGACAGAAATGGCATTCATTTGAAGGATATGGAGAAAATCAGTATTTTGTAGATCCTAATAAATTTATGTTAACTACTCCAGGAATTAATGTGAAAACAGGAGAATATGAGGATTTTGGTATTCCAGCTACTATTCTTGCAAACTATTTAAGAGAACATGGAATAATACCAGAAAAGAATGACTTAAACTCTATATTATTCCTATTAACTCCAGCAGAAACATCTATAAAAATGAAAAATCTTCTTTCACAATTTATTCAGTTTGAACAACTTGTGAAAGAAGATGCTCCATTAAATAAAGTATTACCTAAAATTTATAGTAATCATAAAGAGCGTTATGAAGGATATACTATTAGAATGCTTTGCAAAGAAATGCATGATTTTTATAAAGCTAATAATGCTAAAAAATATCAAAAAGATTTATTTAGAGCTAAATATTTTCCAAAAAGAGAAATGTGGCCTATTGATGCTAACTGGGCATTAGTAAGAAATAATGCTAAATTAGTTCCTTTAACTGATATAGTAGGTGAAGTGGCATTAGAAGGAGCTTTACCATATCCCCCAGGAATATTCTGTGTTGTACCAGGTGAAGTATGGAATGAAACAGCTCAAAAATATTTCTTAATATTAGAAGAAGGTATTAATAAGTTTCCAGGTTTCTCACCAGAAATTCAGGGAGTTTATTTAGAAAAAGAAGATGGAACTGATAAAGTTAAAGCATATGGTTATGTGTTAGATAAAAAATAAAATTATATAATATTAAAAATTATTAGGAAAGTATCAAGAGTTAAAATTATATAATTCAGCTCTTGATATATCCTTTATTTAAATATTTTTTTAAAATAGTTTCTACGTATAATTATAATTAGAATCTAGAGGGTATATTTATATAAATAAAGTTCCCTCAAGTCTTAAAATATATAAAATTAATTTTAAAATGAAAAAATATTCATATTAAATTGAATAATTAAAAAGTACTTTAAGATTTAATGGGAACCTTATCAATGTTTAAAAATAATATTGAAAGGAGTATTAATTATGAGTACAGATGGCACTAAGAGCAAAAATAAGATGAGTGTTATGCATTTAACTATATTAACTGCTATAAATATGATGGGATCAGGAATTATAATGCTTCCTACTAAGTTAGCTGAAGTCGGTACTATGTCAATTCTTTCTTGGCTAGTTACTGCATTAGGAGCAATGGCTTTAGCATATGCTTTTGCACAATGTGGTATGTTTAGTCATCATTCTGGAGGAATGGGAGGATATGCTGAGTATGCCTATGGAAAGTCCGGTAGCTTTATGGCAAATTATACTTATGGATTATCTTTATTAATTGCAAATGCAGCTATTGCTATTTCAGCTGTAGGATATGCATCAGTTCTTTTAGGAGTAACTCTTTCACCTCTTGCAGTAGGATTATGGACAATATTTACTTTATGGTTAGCTACTGTCCTTAATTTTGGAGGAGCAAGAATTACTGGACAAATTAGTTCTATTACTATATGGGGAGTAATTATTCCAGTTTTATTTATATCTGTTTTTGGATGGTTCTGGTTTAAAGGAAGTTTATATGTAAGTGCGTGGAATCCTAATCACTTATCATTCTTTGATGGAATAAGTCAATCAATTTCTATAACTTTATGGGCATTTTTAGGTTTAGAATCAGCATCAGCTAACATGGATGCCGTAGAGAACCCAAGAAAAAATGTTCCCATTGCTTGTTTAGGAGGAACAATTGGAGCTGCAATAATATACATTATTTCAACAAACGTTATGGCAGGAATAGTTCCAAATGCCGATTTATTACATTCTAATGCACCTTTTGGATTAGCTTTTGCACATATGTTTACTCCATTTATAGGTAAAATTGTCATGGCATTAATGATTATATCTTGTTTTGGATCTTTATTAAGTTGGCAGTTTACTATTGCTCAAGTTTTTAAAAGTTCTGCCATTGAAGGATATTTCCCTAAAATTTTTAATAAGGTTACAAGTGCAGGTGCACCCGTTGTTGGTATGATTATAATTACTATAGTTCAAACATTACTTTCATTAATGACTATTAGTCCAACTTTAACTAAACAATTTTATGTACTAGTTAATCTAGCGGTAGTTACAAACTTAATTCCTTATTTATTATCTATGGGAGCATTAAATGTAATGCAGAAAGATGAGCATGTAGGTGTAAAAAAATCAAGAGTTACAGACAGTATAGCATTTTTAGCTTCAATATATAGTTTATATGCACTTTATACCGCAGGATTTGAAGCTATGATGTATGGCTCACTAGTAACCTTTGCTGGTTGGGTTTTATATAGCTTTATTGCTCCACGTTTTGATAAAATGTTAATAGCAGAGAAGAAAAATTCTTCAAAATCAAAGACCACTAATTCTTATGATATGGCACAAGTTAAAGTTGCTGGCAAATAAGATAATTATTTAAAAAGCAATAAAATAGCAATTTACTAAAAATCATAGTTAACATATTTTGCATACTAAAATAAGCATTATAAAATTTAGTTTAATTAACTAAATTTTATAATGCTTTTAATTTTTTATGTAAAATGTTTTAAAAAAGATGCTTTTTACTTTAGATAAATTTAAATTTTAATACTTTAGATAATATTTTTAGAGCATTCACCATTTAAAAAATCAGATATGCTATCAGAAACATATTCAGTTATAGGATTAAATAATGTAGACTCTTCATTTTTCCAAACACAAATTTTAGGAATGTCATTACAGTTTCTATAATCTAAACATAGTAAATCTAATCCAGATAATAAAGCTATTGGTAGTAATTCTATTCCTATTAAACACTGATTTTTAGTTAAATTTTCTTCATTTTTTATTAAAACAGCATCTACATCATATTTTTCTAAATCTTTATCTTTAATTTTTTCTAAAATACAAAGAAATCTATCAATAACATAGCTATCATTACAAGAGGAAAAAACTTTTTCTATAGGTATAGCACCATTATAAGTTTTTATAAAAGTTTTATAGCTTTCAGGTAATATAATACCCCAAATTTTTTCCTCATCATTTAATAACTTATCTGTAGGTAATGGATATATTATAGTATTATTATCTAATGTCATTTAAATCACTTCTTTCTTTGAGATTAAATTAAATTTTAGTATTTTATATACTTGAAAGACTAATTAATTCTACAATATAGTTATAACATATACTTTGTAATAAAAACCATTATTTGAAAATAATTATTAGTTTCTTTTTAAATTTACAATTTTTTTTATAAATATATTAT
>NZ_WHJC01000259.1 GCF_009295725.1 Clostridium tarantellae | reverse complement strand
GCATTATGTTTTGTATTGTTAATTTATTTTTAAGATTTTTCATATATTTTATTATTAAATATTTCTGGAGGATTTTATGGTTTTTTTTATGAAAAATTCAATAATAGATATTATTAATAATTATAATAGTTTTTTTTTGAATAAAAAAAACGTTATTGGTATAGGAAGAGGATTTAAAGTTATTAATGGAATTAATACTAAGGAATTAAGTTTAAATGTATTAGTAGAAAAAAAAGTATCTTTAAGTAATTTAGAAAAAAATAATATAATACCTGAAAATTTTTTAGGTATTAAAACTGATGTTATACAAGTAGGAAGAATTAATTTAAATAATAGAGAATCTAATTTACCTAAGCCTAGATTACAAAGTAATCCTTTTTCTTTAGTGAGACCTTTAAGGGCAGGTTATAGTATTAGTCCAATTAATAGTGAATTTTCAGGTACTTTAGGATGTATAGTTTTTGATAATTTAAATAATAAACCATATATTTTAAGTAATAATCATGTATTAGCTGATAACAATAAATTAGAAGTAGGTACACCTATAGTTCAACCAGGTGGAGAATTAAATAAAAATAATATAATAGGTAAATTATCTAAAGTTGTTTATTTGAATTTAAGCCTAAAAAAGAATGAGGGATATTTTGATAATGTACCTAATCATGCTGATTGTGCCATTGCAGAGCTTTTTCCTAATATTCCTTATTTAAAACATATACCTAGCATAGGCAAAGTTACCGGAATATCTACAATTAATTTAGAAGATAAAGTTAAAAAATTTGGTATTTCAACACATGATACAGAAGGGGTTATAGAAAATTTAGATGTTGTTATTAAATGTCCTGTTAAGCCAGGAGCGAATGCTATTTTTAGTAAGCAAATAGCTGCTACAAGAATGAGCGATAAGGGTGATTCAGGAAGTTTAGTAGTAGATGCTAATAAGAAGGCAGTAGGAATAGTATTTTGTGCTACAAAAAGTCTTACAATTATTAATCCTATAAATTTAATATTAAATTATTTTAATGTACATTTTTAAATATTTTTAAATAGTAATTATATGATGAATTAAATAATAGGGTTGCTATAAATATAAAAAATAATTAAACTTATATTTATAGTAACTTTTATTAATTTAAGTAAAATAATAGGAGGTAAAATGGAAGTTAAAATAAAAGCATTTAATGAACTTTCAGTTTATGAATTATATGAAATAGTTAAGTCTAGATTTGAAGTTTTTATAATGGAACAAAAAATTATCTGTGAACAGGATTTAGATAATTTAGATACATTATGTTATCATAGCTTTATATGTAAAAATAATAGAGTAGTAGCTTATGCTAGGATTATTCCAAAAGGATTAAGTTATGAACAAGTGGCAATTGGAAGAGTATTAGTTTTAAAAGATTATAGAAGAAAAGGATTAGCAAAACAAATATTAAAAGATTCCATTGAATTCGTAAAAAATAAATTAAAAGAGCAAAGTTTAATCTTATCAGCTCAAATATATACCATGAATTTGTATGAAAATATAGGATTTAAACCTTTAGGAGAGATTTATGATGAAGTAGGAATTCCACATATAAAGATGATATTAAATAATTAGAAAGAAGGATATTTATGAATATAAAAAGTGAAATAAATAATTTTAGAGGGAAGATTTTTAGACACTTTAAAGGAGATTTATATTTGTTTGAAGATATTGTTAAAAATTCAGAAACTGGAGAAGATATGGTTTTATATAGAGCATTATATGGAGAGTGTGGATTATTTGTAAGACCATTAGAGATGTTTTTTGAAAAAGTTCCAATAAAAAAGGTTAATCCTACTGGACAAATATATAGATTTGAAAAATTTGAAGTGAAAAGTAATAAGTAGAGAATAGATTCCCTACTTATATTTGTCTCTAGATATTATTTCTTTTTTTATTAAGACTCCTTTTTCATAAGTATATTTATAAGTTTCACAGCTTTTAGGAGACAGATGTTTAACATCAATAACAATTTCTCTATTAGCATTTTCTTTTATTCCCCAAATATTTGCACGTACAATATCGTTGTTAGTATAGGTTTGAATAATTATAGGATACGATTTATTATTTTTAAATTTAAAGTCTACAGTTCCATCAGATATAGTAGCATCTCGTCCCATGGGAGCATAGCGTACAATAAGACTATGAGAAGCTCTTTCAACTATTTCTAAATCAGCATATAATGTTGCATTATATAAAGTAGTAACACCTTGGCAAATACCACCAGCAGGTACTTGAACTATTTTATCACCTATAAAACCAGGAGCGGGTTTATAACCTTTAGCAATAGTTCTATGTCCAGAAATTTTATCAGCTGAAAAAATTTCATTAGGAAAAATTATTTTAGTATTTAATGATTGAGTAAATAATTTTAAGTTATTTTTTCTATTTTCAGAAGAGTTTCCTAAAGAAGTAGTATATGTTCCTATTATTTTGAATTTTTCTAGGATTTCATTGGGTAAAGAAGGTTTTAATATATTTACGGGAATTTTAATATTTATAGTAGAAGAGCTATTAATGTTAGAGTTAATGGATTCTAATAATATTTCTTTTAATAAAGCTTCATCAACTTTATAACCAATAGAGCTTTTTGTAAATTTAATATTTTCTCCTACGAATTTTATGGAAGAGTCTATCATATCTTTATTTATAAGAGATGCTATTTCTTTAACTTTATAGTCTAGTTTATTATTATTATCAATTGGATAAAAAGTTAAAGATTTAGAATTTAATAAAATATTTAATCTACTAATAGTATCTTGTACAATATTGCCTGTTTTCCCTAAATTAATTATTTCATCTGAAATTTTATCTATATTATAGTATATCCCTAAGTCTTTAGCATTAATAATTTCTTTAAATTCACCAAAATAAAAATTAACATTAATATTTTTAAGTTTTTCATTATAATATTTATGAAGTTTATATTTAACTTCTTCCTTTGATAGTTTAGATAAGTTTAAATTATCAATATATATATTTTTATATACTTTATTTTCATTAAGCTTAGTTTTCACCAATGAAAAGGAAGTGAAACTTATAAATAATGTGCACATTATAGTTATAACTGTTAGTATTATATGTTTTTTTAATATTTTTAAAATTTTTTTTTTACACATATAATAATCTCATTTCAAAAGTAATACTCATTTATTTACTATGCCAAAGTAATTTAAAATGTGACTTAAATAAAAAATGTGAGAAATAAATAATCTCTCACATCTTAAACTAATT
Organism: Clostridium tarantellae; assembly: GCF_009295725.1. Lineage (GTDB taxonomy): Bacteria > Bacillota > Clostridia > Clostridiales > Clostridiaceae > Sarcina > Sarcina tarantellae. Next base: position 1,463 of record NZ_WHJC01000259.1, on the reverse strand, counting down.
ATATCTGTCCTTAGATAGTCTTTCAGTTTTTATAAGTATTCCATTTTCATAAGTGTGCTTAAACGTTTCTGAAGATTTAGGACCATATTCTTTTGTAGATATCTTGATTTCTCTATTTAGATTTTCATTAATACCCCATATAGTAGCATATACATGATTATTAGAAACATAACATTGAACTACTATAGGATTTTTTTTGTTATTTTTAAATTTAAAATCAATAGAACCACCAGCAATAGTAGCATCCCTTCCTAAAGGTGCATAAGTAACAGGTAAGTTATGAGGAGCTCTTTCTGTTATTTTTAAATCTGCATAGATAACAGCATTATATAAAGTAGTAACACCTTGACATATGCCACCAGCTAAAATATCTACTACTTTATTTCCTATATAACCTGGAGCTGAAGTATAACCATCCTTAGCTTCTCTAGAACCAGCTGTTTTATCACAAGAATAAATTTCATCAGGCAATAATACTTTTCCATTTAATGCATTCATAAATAATTTTATATTATGAGTTCTTCCAGTAGAAGAATTTTTAAGTGGTGTAGAATAGGTGCCTAATATTTCCATTTTATTAAGAATATCAGAAGAAACAGTTGGATTAACTTCATTTACGGGAATATCTAAAGTTTTAGTAAAAGGTTGTCCATCATATGAATCTAAAATATCATTAATAGATTCATTTAAAGTTTCTTTATCAACTTCATAACCAATAGAAGAGTTAGAGCCTATTAATTTATTTCCTTCAAAAGAAATTTTAGGTTCTATAACATCTTTATTTATTAACCCTGCTAAATGATCTATATAAACATTTACAGCAGTTTTATCATGTTGTGGTTTAAATGAAAAAATAACAGGTTCTAATAGTATTTTAATTCTATTAAAAGTACTTTTTATAATATTATTATCTTTTCCATAATTAAAAATTTTTTCTGTAATTTCATCAATAGGATAATATAATCCTAAATCTTTAGATGATATACTTTCTTTAATATTTCCATAAACAAATTCAATATTAAAAGATGTTAATTTTTTATTATAATAATTTTCTAAAGTTTGTCTTAAATCTTCTTTAGTTTGATTGGACAAATCAATATTATCCACAGATATGTTGTCAAATACTTTATCTGCATTAATATTTGTTTGAATGCATAATGCTGAAATAGTAATTATTAAAATTAAACTAATAAGACCTATAGATAAGCTTATAACATGTTTAGATATAAACTTTATCAAATTTTCCATAGTACTCCTTTCTATGTGCATTTTTAACATAAATATATTAAATTTAACAATAAACACTATAAAAAATAAACACCCTAAAAATTAGGAAAATTTTGGATGTGTATTATATATATAGTTTACCTATAAAGATTAAATATTTCAAGTTAAAATTAATAATTTGTAAAAAAAAATTTAGCAATATTTAAAATAAATAATTAAATAAATAATAATTATAA
>NZ_WHJC01000258.1 GCF_009295725.1 Clostridium tarantellae | reverse complement strand
TACAGAACTCCCTAAATATCTTCAAGAAAATAATTTTGATGTCGTTAGAGGAAAAGGAAAAACAGCTGAAAAAAATATAAAAGATATTCATGAATTTAAAATTAAAAACCTTGAAAAAGTAGAAAAACAATTAAATGATGTTAAAATTGATTTAGAAGCTCATAGACAAGCTTTAAATAAAATTAATGACATTACTCTTATAAAGACATCAAAAACGATTCTAGGAGGCAATATAAAGGTTAAACAACAAGAATATGAAAAAATAGTACAAGGATATAAAAATTTATTAAATGAAAATATAATTTTATCTAAAGAAAATGAAAATCTAAAAAGTGAAAATAAAAATATAAATAAAAAATTAAATAATGCTATGAATGAAATAAAGTCTTTTAATTATACTGAACTAAATTTTGAAAGAAAAAGAAAAGAATTAAAAGAAGAATTGATAGAAAGTATAAATCAGGATTATGACGAAAAAATAAATAATTTAAAAGATAAAATAAAAGATGTTTATAAAACGCTTAATGAAAATAATAAAACAGTAAAACAATTAACAGAAAAAAATAAAAATTTGGAATATGAAAGAGATTTTGAAGAAAAAGCAGCAGAAAGATTAGCAAATTTTTTAAGAGCTAAAAAAATGATGAAAGAATACAATGAGTTTTATGAGAAAAATTATAAAACTCAAAATAAATCCAATCAATTTAGTATGTAAGAGGATATTTTTCCTCTTTTTTTATTTATGTAATACAAAAAAAGTACGTATTATGTTGTATTACATATAAAAGTAATACGTAATATATAAATTTAATACAAATAACTATAGTTAAATAATATTAATGTACTATACAATAAAGTTAAATAACTATATTGTACTATTTAAAATTAAATGATATCCTTAGTATAGTAATATTACTATACTAAGATTAAAAAAAATTAAAGGAGTAGAGTTTATGGTTACTAAAGCTCAACTGGAAGAAAAAATAAAAGGATTAGAAAAAGAAAATGAAGTATTGAAGAAAGAAAAAGAAGAAATTAAAATAAAATGTTCATATGATAAAGTAACAGAATTACAGTTTCAAGTATCAGGTATGATATTTAAAGAAAAAAATACAAAAGAATATTATGATAAATTAATAAAAGAATTAGAAAATAAAATAGAAAAACTAGAAAGTGAAGAAAATTTGATACTAGGAAGAAAGCCATTTGATGATAAAGAAACAATAAAATTAATGTATAAATTATATTTAGAAGATAATAGTTTTAATGAAATAGCAAATGAGTTAAATAATAAAAACATATGTACACGTAGAGGAGGAACATGGACTAAGAGTTCAGTTTCAGTGGTACTAAAAAAAGAAGAAAACATAAGAGAATATTTAACCAAAGAAGAAAACATTAGATTTTTTATGCTAATAGAACATAATAAAAAGAATAAAAAACAATAATTTGAATATAAGATTTATAAATAAAGATAAGGCAATGTAATTGCATTAGAAGGCTTGTTTCCCTATTTCTAAGTTTAAATATATAAATATATGTGTCAAGGGCTTAAAGGCCCCTGTGGGTGTGCGTAGCACCCTTGACACATATATTTATATATTTATTCTATCTCTAGGGTAAACAAGCTTAAACTATTTTATCTTTTAACAATGATATTATTTGTTTTATAGCTAATAAATGATGAAAAAATATCTAAATTTAATAATTATTGACATTGTAGCTACTAATGCGCTACAATGTCAATAATTATTAAATTAAAAGAATGGAGTGGTAATATGTCAATAAATAGGGATAAGGTTGTTAGACTTAGAGTAACAGAATATGAAAAAGATAGGTTAGAAGAAGAATCTATTAAAAGAGGGTTAAAAATGTCAGAACTTATAAGAGTTATATTAATAGAAAGTGGAATATGGGGAATTGTACAATCTTCTCAAGATAATGATAATTAAAATATTTATTCTTTTAAGAAAGTAAAGACTTGAAAAAATAAATTCAAAAAATATAAAATAAATATAATTTAAATTAATAAATTCAAATTAGTTAAAAGGTTCAAATTGAACATTGAAATCTGTTAAGATTTCATAAAATTTGCTCTTGATAATATATAGAAAATCAAAATCGACCTATAAAACCTGAGAGCCATTGATATTACTGGGCTAGAGGCTTGAAAAAGCGTACCCGAAAAATTGATGTTTTTTTATGATTTGTGAAAGGAGAAAATAATTGTTTGGATATAGAAAAAAAATTTATAAAATACTATATAAATAAAAATAAAGAATTAAAAGAATATATAGAACTTTATGAAATTCCTAGAAAAGAAGATATATTTTTGATTGAAAAAATGATGTCAGTAGATATATCAAATATGTTTAATATTCTTGGATATAATAAAAAATCTTATCTTATTGAAAATTGCAATAGTATTCGTTATTTACAACAATGTATAGATAACCCAAATCATAAGTATTTTAGAGGAAGTTTTTGTAGAGATAGATATTGTCCTATATGTAGTCATATTAAATCTCATAAAACTTCAGATATGATGTTTAAAATAATGAAATCAATTCAAAAAGATAATAATTTTAAAAATAGTTCCTTGATAATGCTTACACTTACCCAAAAAAATGTTGGTGTTGGTGAATTAAAAGAAGAAATAAACAAGATGCAATCTGCAATTCAAGCTATGATGAATAAAGAATTAATTTTTAGTACAGCTAAAAATTATAAAAAAGATAGTAAAACTGGCAAACGCAGATCTTATGGTACTAAAGGAGTTGTTCAAGGAACTGTTAGACATTTGGAAGTTACTTCAAAGTTCAATCCAAATAATAATAGGATTGAATTTCACCCACATTGGCATATGATTATGTTGGTAAAAAATTCTTATTTTACTGAAAAGTTTTATTGGAGTAATGACAAAGTTATTCGTGTTTGGAAAAAATATATGAAACTTGATTATAATCCAAATACTGATATTCGTAAAATAGTTGATGGAGCTTTGGATAATGATAAAATTTTTAATATAAAGCTTAAAGATATGAAACCAGAAGGAGCTATAAAAGAAATATGTAAATATAGTACTAAAGATAGTGATATTATAAAAGTATATGAAGATTCTAAAACTGGTATTTTAAATATAAATTGGAGTGATTCTACAGTTATTTTAAAAGAATTATATTTAGCACTTCATAATCGTAGAGATTTAATTTTTACAGGAGCTTTTAAAAAGACAAAGGAAAGACTTTATGGTAAAAAAGATACAGATGATCTTATAAGTGAAATGCAAGATGAAGAATTAATAGATTTATTTAAAAATAAAAAATGTAAAATTTGTGGAGCTAATACTATAGAGAGTCTTCAAAGATATTCTGCATATAATAAATGTTATTATATGTTAGAAAAAGACAAGCTTGAATTATATAAACAGAAAATGAATGATGAAATAAAAAGAATTATTAAGAAAAAAAAGGAAAAACAGAAATTAAAAATAAAAAAATCTGATGGAGTTTTGCCCAATCCATCAGATAACAATAAATTAGATTCTTCTCAAAAAAATCTATAAATATTCGTTTTTACTTATCTATATTACATTAAAAGTGTGAAAATAGTCAAGATGTATTTCTTTACTGTTTTTACACTTTTATATTTTTTTTGGTTATGTTTAAGAATAGTGTTGATAGGATGTAAACCAATAATTTTATTTATTTAATTTAAATTTGATAAATAGATTAATTTTAAAGCTATTTATACATTAAAAAAATAAAAGCAAAGAAATTTATTGATATTTTAATAAATTTCTTTGTTAAATATTAATATAAATTAAATCTTATAATTTGTAAAATAATGAATAATAATGTAAAAATAAATTAAATGTAAATGATTTAACTATAAAATTTCTTAAATTTACTTTATTGTTATATAAAATCAAAGAGAGGTTTTATGAAAAAAATATCATTAATAATTAAAAATTTACTTTTAATATTTTGGTGGCAAGATATTGAAAAATCTAATATTTTTGTAAGAATATTGAATTACATATTTGCATTTTCATTAAGTTTTGGTTCTTTTTCTTTAGTAATATTATCGAATATAAATATAATTTTAAAAATAATTTTAGGTATATATTTAATAATTAACATTATATCTTTTTGGCCAGTTTCTCATTTATTAGAACAAAAAGATAAATTTAAAGGGTCAATGTTTTTTATTTTTCAAAATAATTGTATTTTATTTTCATTTATAATTCTTTTAAATTATATTATAAAAAAGGAGGAAAAAAATGATTTCGAAAACAAAATTAATTAGTAAAAATATAATTTCTTTATTTTTAAGTTTTCTTATTTTATTTACAACTTCTTCTACTTTTGTATATGCTAAAACTTTAGATAATGCTGATCAAAGCATTGATACTATAGCAACTGAATTAGAATTTTACTTTTCAAAAGTTGGTCATTTTGATAAAAATAATAAATATATAATTACAAATCCTGAATTATAAATCCTGAATTATTAAAACAAAAGGCAAACTTGGGAGATGATGGCGCCAAAAAATTATACAATGCATATATAAATAATAATTATTTACATAATAATTATTCAGCTAATAATTATATGACAAGAGGTTGGTTTGATTTTGGAAAATGTGTTTTAATAACTATAATAGTGCAAAAATGCTTGAATAATTTTACAGCATAATAAAATAAAAAAACATTTATGATAAAACCCTGTTATAATTAAGTTCTCACACAAAAAAAACACACAAGGAGTTAAACATAAATGTT
>NZ_WHJC01000257.1 GCF_009295725.1 Clostridium tarantellae | reverse complement strand
TACTAAATATTTATCAAGTGGTAAACTTTATCTAAAAGAATAAAAAATTAACAAATTATATTAATGAACAAAATAGGAGGCTGACTATGGGAAAATATAAAGTTGGAGATGAATTAATATTAGTAACAGATCCAAATGAAGAAAAAGAAAAGTTAAAAGAAATGAGTAACTTATATAAAGATGGCGATTATGCTGTGTTTTCTTGGGGAATAAAAATTGTTGATGTAGAATATGATAAACCTAATGTAACTCTTACTTATAGAAATGTAAGAGGAGAGACAAATAAAGTTTTTGCCGTATGTAATGATGTAGCTAATTTTGATACTGAAAAAGTATTAGAAAAAGCACTTTTAAAAGCATTTCAAAATGAAGTTATGAATATAACTGTTCTTAGAAATACAGGTGCTAAGTTTTAATTTTAATATATTTACAAATAAAGAATAAATAGTTTACATAAAACTATTTATTCTTTATTTTGTATTAACTAAAAAAATAATGAATAAATTATAGGAATTAAAGAATAAAAAAATATATTTATAAATTTTTTAAAAAAAAATTGCAAAAAAACTTTATTTTTTAAAAAAATTACCATATAATAAACTCATATAAATGTTTTAATTGGATATTGGGGGAGAGTTAATATGGGGAACTGTCCATTTTGGTCAAGTAAAATTAAAAGAGTAAGTTGTTATAAGGAGTGTCCTATGAATAGAGAAAATACAAATGAAGAATGTGTATTTTCTTTATATTTAACATCATTTATTGTTGAAAAAGATATAGTAATAAATGATAAATATAGTAGTGGACATGAAGAAGCACAACAGGAAGAACGTTTAATTGGAAGGTATAAATATTTATCTAATTATTAAAATTAGAAAAAGCGCTTTGTAATGTATTACAAAGCGTTTATAAAGTTTATTTATATGTGTTTGAGTACCTATAAAGTAAATTTTGTTTTAATGCCCAAAGTGATTTTGAAAGATCAACATAATATGTATGTGGATTTTCAAATCTTAAAACTTCAGGCCATAATTTTTCACTTTCTTTTTTTGCATAGTTTCTAATTTCCATTACAGATGGATTTTGGTAAACTAATTTACCTTTATCAAATATTTTAACCATTAAATCTTTTACATAATAATTTGAAAGTTTTTTTCTTTTCCATATATGAATAGGATCAAATATTTCTAATGGTTCATGAACATTAATATTTTCATCATGTAAACATATTAAATCTGCTAATGCCATATGTGTTTCTTTATCAAATAACCTATAAATTTTTTTGAAACCTGGATTTGTTATCTTCTCCTCATTTTCGCTTATTTTTATTCTAGGAGCTATTTTACCTGGTTCATCTTCAACAGCTACTAATTTATAAACACCACCAAAAACAGGTTCAGATTTAGCTGTAATTAATCTTTCACCAACTCCAAAAGCATCAATAGTTGCGCCTTGATTTAACACATCTCTTATAATATATTCATCTAATGAATTAGATACTATAATTTTACAGTCAGGATATCCAGCTTGATCTAACATTTTTCTGCATTTTTTAGATAAATAAGTTATATCACCACTATCTATTCTAATTCCTTTAGGTCTATATCCTAATGGCGTTAAAATTTCATTAAATACTTTTATAGCATTAGGTATTCCAGATTTCAAAACATTATAAGTATCAACTAAAAATGTACAATTTTCAGGATAAGTTTTAGCCCAAGCTTTAAAAGCTTCATATTCATCACCAAATAATTGAATCCAACTATGAGCCATAGTTCCATTTGCTGGAACATTAAACATTTGTTCCGCTATTGTACAGGCAGTAGAGTTACAACCACCTATCACGGCAGCTCTTGCGCCATATATAGCACCATCATATCCTTGAGCTCTTCTAGAACCAAATTCCATAACAGTTTTCCCTTTAGCAGCTCTACATATTCTATTTGCTTTTGTTGCAATAAGTGTTTGGTGATTTATTGTTAAAAGAATCATTGTTTCAATAAACTGAGCTTGAACAACTGGTCCTTTAACAGTAACTAAAGGTTGATTTGGGAACACTGGATTTCCTTCTGGAATAGCCCATATGTCACAAGTAAATTTAAAATTCTTAAAAAATTCTAAAAACTCTTCTGAAAATAAGTTTTTTGATTTTAGATATTCAATGTCGTCTTTAGAAAATTTAAGATTACATAAATATTCTATTAATTGTTCAACACCTGACATTATACAATATCCACCACCATCAGGCACTCTTCTAAAGAACATATCAAAATAAGCTATTTTATTTTCTATGCCGTTTTTAAAATAGCTATTAGCCATAGTAAGTTCATAAAAATCTACGAGCATAGTAAGGTTTCTAGGATTTTTTACATCAAATTTATAATCCATATAAAAATCTCCTTTTTTTAAGTTTCCATAAACTATTGTAACCATTCCTTAGAATTATTACAATATATGTAGTACTTATTATGTAATTTATTTAGAAAAATGTATATAATTAAAGATATTATATAAAGGAAAATAAAAGAGGAGCTTTATATGAGCAATTTAGATAAATACCAATTGTCAGCAGTAGAATGTAAAAGTAAAAATACTTTAATAGTAGCCCCACCAGGATCAGGAAAAACTACTGTTATTTTAAATAGAATTAAATATTTAATTGAGGATAAAAAAGTTAAAAGTAGCAATATAATAGTTATAACCTTTACGAAGTCAGCAGCAGAAAATATGAAAAATAGATTTTTAACCATTTGTCCTAAAATTAATCCACCTTTTTTTGGAACATTTCATGGATTGTTTTATAAAATACTTTTAAGAAATAATGAAGATATAAAAATAATAGATAGTGGTGAAGTATATAATCTTATAAAAAAAGAATTAAATAATTTTACAGAAGATGTTAGTGATGAAAAAGTAAAAGAGATAATAAATAATATTTCATTAAAAAAAAGTGCTTTAAATCATAATAAAGAATTTAAATCTTCAATATCCAATGACATATTTTACAAATGTTTTAATGCTTATGAAAACTATAAGCTTTTAAAAGGATTAAGCGATTTTGATGATTTACAAATTAAATGTAGAGATTTATTTTTAAATAATTATAGATTATTAAATAATTATAGAAATTTGTTTAAATATATATTAGTAGATGAATTTCAAGATTGCGATTCTATACAAATAGAAATACTTAAAATGTTAAATACTAATATTTTTTGTGTAGGAGATGAAGATCAATGTATATATTCATTTAGAGGTTCTACTCCTAAATGTATGGTAGATTTTAAAAATGAATTTTATGAAGGGAAAAAAATATATTTAAAGTATAACTATAGAAGTTTGAAAAATATAGTAGATTTTTCAAAAGAAATAATAAAAGAAAATACTGAGAGACATAAAAAAGATATAGAAGCTTTTAAAGAATTAAATGGGAATATTAATTTTTATATTCCTTTTAATGAAAGTGAGCAAGTAAATAAAATAATAACTGAAATAAAAAAATTTAAATTAAAGGGTTATAAGTATAGTGATAATGCTATTTTGTATAGAACTAATGTAGAGTCAAGAAGTTTAATTGATGGATTTATAAGAAATAAAATTCCTTTTAAATTATTAGATAAAGAATATAATTTTTTTAATCATTTTATATGTAAAGATATAATAGCATATTTAAAGCTAGCTATTAATCCTTATGATAAAAAAAGTTTTGCTAGAATAATAAACAAACCTTTTAGATATGTTTCTAAAAGCGCATTACATAAAATTAATATTCATAAGGAAAAATGTAATGTATTTGATATATTAATAAATTCAGACGAAATTCATCCATTTCAGATGAAGAAATTAGAGGATTTAAAATCAGATATAAATATGTTAAATAAAGTATCTTTGAATTCAGCTATAGATTTTATACTTAGTGACTTAGAGTATAGTCATAATATAAGAGAATATTGTGATAGATTCAAACAAAATCAAGAAGAACTTTTAGATATTATAGAGGAGTTTAAAAATGCAGCACAGGAATATAAAAGTATAATAACTTTTTTAGTCCATATAGAAGATATAGAAGAAAATCTTAAGGAATTAAAGAATAATTTGAATGTAGATGGAGTTATATTTAGTACTATTCATGGAGTAAAGGGAATGGAATTTAAAAATGTGTATATTATAGATTTAGTTGATGAAATAATACCTCATGTCAATAGTAAAGATAATATAGAAGAAGAAAGAAGATTGTTTTATGTAGGAATAACTAGAGCTATAAATAATTTATATTTGTATTCACCTAAAAATTTAAAGGGCAAATTTAAAAAGGTAACGGAATTTATACCTGAATTTACAGAAAAATTTTTTATTAATAGTGCAAAAGAACAAAAAAATTCAATGAAAAAAGGGGATTTGATTGAGCATAATTATTTTGGTTATGGAACTATTAAAGAAATAGATGATGGGAATATTGATGTAGATTTTGGTAATAATATGATTAGAAAATTTTGTCTTAGTACTTTAATTGAAAATAATTTAATAAAATTAATATAATACCAAAACCTATTTGGAAATTTCAAATAGGTTTTAGTATTTTAATTATAAAAATTTTATATTAAAAACCTTTCTTTTTAGCTTCAATACCACTTTTATTAATACCAGGTTGTTCTATAGTAGTATTAAAACTATTTTTTGCCCATTGATTTTGAGTTTTAGATCCATTTTTAAGATAATTTTCTTTGGAATAAGTTTTTTTACTTTCACTTTTCATAAAAATCACTCCTATAAATTATGTAATTTTCCTTACATAGTATATGAT
>NZ_WHJC01000256.1 GCF_009295725.1 Clostridium tarantellae | reverse complement strand
ATTTTATTAATATAGAAATATACTCTACCATAAAGTTCTCTTATTTTAAATTTTATAAGAAAAGTTAATTATTTAATAAAATTACAATTAATAAAATATTAAAAATTATTCCAAATAATAATATTATATAGAATTACAGAATATATAAATAGTAAAAGAGTTTTTAGGGGGGAAAGTTTTGATTAAAGCTAATAAAAAAACATTATCATTAATAATTGCTACATCCTTTATTGTAACTATGTCAGAACAAATTTTAGTAAGCGCTAAGGGAATAACTGATTTATTACCAAAGGAAGTTACTGAGTGGAATAATAATCCTGAAGTTTATGAACAAAATAGAGAAAAAGCTCATGCTACCTTTGTATCTTATAAAAATAGTGATACTGCTTTAGAGTATGAGAAAAAAACTGTTGCAGAAAGAGGTATAAGAGTTGATTCAGATTATTATAAACTTTTAAATGGACAATGGGATTTTAACTTTGTAAATAAACCAGCTGATAAACCAGAGAATTTTTATAAAGAAGATTATGATACAAGCAGTTGGGATAAAATTAAAGTTCCAAGTAACTGGCAAACAGAGGGCTATGATAAGCCTATATATACAAATACTAAATATCCATGGACAGGAGTAGAAAATCCAGAGCCACCTAATGCTCCTACAGAATTTAATCCTGTTGGTTCATATAAAAGAACTTTTAATGTAGATGAAGAATGGCTTGAAGAAAACAGAAGGGTTTATTTATCTTTTCAAGGGGTTGAATCAGCCTTTTATGTTTGGATAAATGGAGAAAAGGTAGGATATAGTGAAGATAGTTATACTGCTAAGGATTTTGATATAACAAAGTATTTAAAAAAAGGAGAAAATACTATAGCAGTTCAAGTTTATAGATGGAGTGATGGTAGCTGGTTAGAAGATCAAGATTTTATAAGATTAAGTGGTATTTTTAGAGATGTAGCTATATATTCTACTCCTGATGTTAGAATTAGAGATTTTACTGTAAAAACTGATTTAGATGATACTTTTACTGATTCTAATTTACAATTAGAAGTAAATTTATCAAATTATAAAAAGAATAATGAAGAATATAAAGTAGAAGCCATGCTTTATGATGAAAATTATAATGAAGTATTAGATAATCCAATTGCTATGAACACTAACTTTACTGATGCAAATGACCTTAATGATAGTGCAACAGAAGTAGTATTAAAAAGTAATGTTAATATTGAAAATCCAAAGAAATGGTCAGCAGAAAATCCAAATTTATATACTTTAATAATTTCATTAAAGGATAAAGACGGACAAGAAATGGAAGCTGTTAGTACTAAAGTTGGTTTTAGAGAGTTTTATATAGAAGATGGTCAAATGAAATTAAATGGACAACCTATTATGTTTAAAGGAACTAATAGACATGAAACAGATCCTACAGTTGGCAGAGCTGTTTCTGTAGAAAGTATGATTGAAGATATTGAAATTATGAAAGCTAATAATGTAAATTCAGTTAGAACTTCTCACTATCCTAATAATCCAGCATGGATGGAGCTTTGTAATGAATATGGATTATATTTAGTTGATGAAGCCAATATAGAGTCCCATGGAGTTAGTGAACATTTACCTGGAAGCCTTGAGGAATGGACTGGAGCTTGCTTAGATAGAGTTAAAAATATGGTAGAAAGAGATAAAAATCATCCAAGTGTATTAATATGGTCTTTAGGAAATGAAGCAGGTGGAGGTACAAATTTCAATGTAATGAGTGACTGGATTAAAGAAAAAGATTTAACTAGACCAGTACACTATGACAAGGCAGAGTATAGTGATGAAAGTGTGTCAGATATATATAGCCAAATGTATTGGAGACCAGAGGATATAGAGGATTATGGTAAATCAGGTAGAAAGAAACCTATGATTCTTTGTGAATATGCACATGCTATGGGAAATAGTTTAGGTAATCTAGATAAATATTGGGATGTTATGGAGAAATATAATAATTTACAAGGTGGATTCATATGGGATTGGGTTGATCAATCTTTATATAAAGAAACAGAAGATGGAGAAAAATATTTAGCTTATGGTGGAGATTGGGGTGATAATCCTAATAGTAATAATTTCTGTGCTAATGGAGTGTTAAATGCTGATAGAACTCCTAAACCTCAACTAGAAGAACTTAAGTATAATTATCAAAATATATCAATAAAAGATTCAAATGTAAATGACGGACTAATTTTAGTTGAAAATGAACATTTATTTACTAATTTAAATGAATATGATTGTATATGGGAATTAAAAGAAGATGATAAAATAATTGAAAGTGGTAAATTAAATTTAGATATAGAACCATTAAAAAATAAAGAAGTAAAAATACCTTTTGTTAAACCTGAAAATATAGAAAAAGGATCAGAATATTGGTTAAATGTAACCTTTAAAAGTAAAGAAGATAAAAAATGGGCAAAAGCAGGACATGAAGTTGCTTATGACCAATTTAAAGTAGAATTTTCAAATAAAAATAAAAATATAGCTGATTATGATGATTTAGAAGACTTATCTGTTAAGGATAATAAAAATAATGTAAAAATAATAGGAGAAGATTTTGAAGTTAATTTTAATAAGAAAAAAGGCAATATAGACTCCTTTAAATATGAAGGTAAAGAATTATTAAGTACACCCATAGAACCTGATTTTTGGAGAGCTCCTATAGATAATGATAAAGGAAATAATATGCCAACAAGATTAGAAACTTGGAGAGATGCAGGAAAAGAAAGAAAAATAAAAGAAATTAATGTTGAAGAAGATGATAATGTTATAACAATAAATGTTAAAGCTACATTACCAACTACAGTAGATTCAGAATATATTAATAAAATAAAAATTTATGGTAATGGAGAAATTGTAATAAATTCAACTTTAACTCCTGGAAGTAATTTGCCAGAAATTCCAGCTATAGGGATGGAGTTTAATGTGAAATCAGAATTTGAAAATTTATCTTGGTATGGTAGAGGACCACATGAAAATTATTGGGATAGAAAAAGAAGTTCAAAAGTTGGAAAATATGATAGTACAGTAGAAGATCAATTTTTCCCATATATTGAACCAAGTGAAATGGGAAATAAAACAGATGTAAGATGGATGACATTAACTAATGATGAGGGAGTAGGATTAATGGTATCTGGTGATCCTACTATGGAATTTACAGCTCTTCACTATACTGAAAAAGAACTTGAAAGTAAAGCTCATCCACATGAGTTAGAAAGAATAGATGATATAGCTTTAAATATAAATTATAAGCAAATGGGATTAGGTGGAGATAATAGTTGGGGGCATAAAGCTCATCCAGAATATTTATTACAAGCAGACAAAGAATATGTTTATAATGTAAAATTTAGACCTATAGATTTAGAAAAATCAGACCCTATGGAAATTAATAAATTAGATGCTCCATATGAAATTTTAGAAGATCAAAAAATTGATATACGAATTTTAAAGGGCAGTAATTTAAATTTACCTAAAAAGGTTCAGTTAAAAACAGAAGATAATGTAACTAAAACTTTTAATGTAAAATGGGACAATATAAATGAAGATTTATGTAATGAATTAGGAAGTTTTCAAGTAGAGGGTGAAGTTATAGGTCTAGATGAAGACCTTATAGCACAAGTTACAGTTAGAGATATTGAAAAAACTACTCCTGTAGAAGTTGAAACTTTAATAGGAAAATACCCTGTAATGCCTAAAGTTTTAAATATAAAATATACTGATGAAATGGAAGAAACTATTCCTGTTTATTGGAATGAAATAAATTTAGAAAGCTTAAATAAAGAAGGTAGTATAGACGTTAAAGGTAAGGTTAATATAGATAATGTAGAAACAGAAGTTAATTGTAAGGTAAATATAGTAAGTGGAGATTATTTAAGTGATTTACAGTGGGAAGAAGCCAATGCACAATGGGGTTCTGTAATGAGAGATAAATCAGCTTATGGTGGTTTAATAACTTTAGGAGATGGTTTTAATTCAGTAATTTATGAAAAAGGACTAGGTACTTTTGCAGATTCAAACATTATATATAATATAGAAAATAAAGACTATAACTACTTTGAAAGTTATGTGGGTTTAGATAAAGATGTAAGTGGTGGAAAAAGTGATGGTATAAGATTTAAAGTATTTTTAGATGATGAATTATCATTTGATAGTGATGTTATGAAGTCAAAAGATCCAGCGAAATTTATTAAACTAGATATAACAGGAGTAAAAAAAGTAGAATTAATAGTAGAAAAAGTAGGTCACAATAAAAACGATAATGCAGATTGGGCTAATGCAATGTTTATAAAATCTAATAAAGTAGATCTTTCTAATTTAACTGCCTTAATAAAAGAAAGTAAAGATATTTATGGAAATACACAGGAAGGTATGGATGTAGGACAATACCATAAAGGGACTAAGGATAATTTACAAAAATCCATAGAACAGGCTGAAAAAGTTATTGCAAATCCTTCTGTAACTGAAAATGAAATAAATGAAGCAACAGAAAAATTAAAAACTGCATTAGAAATATTTCATTCATTAATAATAACTGAAAATACAGGAGATTTAAATAATAATAGTTCCTTTGATATTGGAGATTTATCCTTAGTATCTAAGATTTTTAATAAGGATAAAACCTATGAAAATTGGGATAATATAAAACAATATGATTTAAATAAAGATGAAATTATAGATGATTATGAAATTTCATTTATAAACTATAAAATCTTAAATTAATATTATATAAAACTATAATTAGTTAATACAAAAATTTTTAAATATAGCATAAAAGAATATTAAATC
>NZ_WHJC01000255.1 GCF_009295725.1 Clostridium tarantellae | reverse complement strand
CTATTAAAGTTTTAAAAGTAGATTTTTTTATATAATAATTTGTATATTTAATGAAAAATATTTAAAATTGAAAAGTAATGTAAAAAAATATAGTTTATAAAGCGGGGAAATAGATAAGTATGTTTTTATATAAGATGAATGGAAGTAAATTAAAAGAAGTTAGAGAAAAGCCTTTTAAGAAAGAATTTGAAATACATAAATTATGTGAGGAAAATTTAGAAAATATTTTTGGTTTAAAATTTGTTAAAAGAGAATTTTCTTTCAATAATTTTAGATTAGATACTTTAGCTTTTGATGAAAGTAATAAATCATTTGTAATTATTGAATACAAAAATACTAGTAGTTTTAGTGTTATAGATCAAGGATATGCATATCTTTCTTTAATGTTAAACAATAAGGCAGATTTTATTCTAGAATATAATGAAAATTGTAATAGCACTTTAAAAAGAGATGATGTAGATTGGTCACAGTCTAGAGTAATATTTGTATCTCCTAGTTTTAATAACTATCAAAAAGAGAGTATAAACTTTAAAGATTTACCTTTTGAATTATGGGAGGTTAAAAGATTTGACAATGATACAATATATTTTAATCCTATTAAAGTATCAAAAAATTGTGAGTCAATAAAAAGCATTGCCACTACAAGTGAAGTAGTAAAAAGCGTTAATAAAGAAGTTAAAGTAATAACAGAAGAAAATCATTATGAAAATGGTTCGGAAGAAACCATAGAATTATATACTAAGTTTAAAGAATTTATTTTAAATTTAGATGATAATATTAATATAAAATGTACAGGAGCTTATATTGGATTTAGATTAAATAATAAAAATTTAGTAGATATTTTAATACAGAAAAAAGCTGTTAAAGTTTGGTTAAATGCTAAATTTGGAGAATTAAATGATTTTAAAAATATTTCAAGAGATGTGTCTAATACAGGGCATTGGGGAAATGGTGATTATGAGATTAGAGTTAATAGTGATGATGAAATAGAAGATATATTTAGTTTAATAAAACAATTGTATAAATTAAAAATGATATAATATAATTGTATTATTTTAGAATGTTTATGGTAAAGGATGTTGTGATATGGGTAAAAAAATTAAAGTTAAACCAAGTAAAGGACAATCTATGTTTGGGTTTATAGCAGGATTATTATTTATAGGAATAGGTATATTTATAGTTATACCTAACGCTGGAGCATTCGGAATATTATGGACTATTTTTGCGGGAATTATAACTACTACACATGGAATTAATGCTTTTGGAAGTAAAGGAATAGCTACTCATGAAATAGAAGTTACAGAAAATAGGTCAGAGAATGAACTTGATTTTGATGAGAAGTTAAGAAAGTTAAAATCTTTAAAAGAAGATGGCATAATAACTTTAGATGAGTATGAAAGAAAAAGAAATGAGATATTAAAAGAAAAGTGGTAGTTAATAAAGTAATTTAGTAAGTTAAAGAAATGGGGAGAATTTTATGGTATATTCAGGAGTGATATTTGATTTTAATGGAACACTATTTTGGGATTCAGAAAAGCATGATATAGCTTGGAAAGCTTTTTCTAAAGAGCTTAGAGGGTGTGAGTTAACTGATGGAGAACTTAAAAAATATGTTCATGGAAGAACTAATAAACTTATTTTAGAGTATATTGTGGGTGAAGAGTTGGATATTGAAAGAGCTAATTATTTAGCTTCTGAAAAAGAACGTGTTTATAGAGAATTGTGTATAAAAGATAAGGAAAATTTTAAACTAGCACCTGGAGCAGTTGAACTTTTAGATTATTTAAAAGAAAAAGACATAGCAATAAATATCGCTACTGCATCAGATAATAATAATGTAGGTTTTTTTATAGAAAGTTTTAATTTGGACAAATGGTTTGATATAAATAAAATAGTTTATGATGATGGTAATATCAAAAGTAAGCCAAATCCAGATATATATTTAAAGGCAATAGAAAAAATAGGATTAAAGTCAGAGCAATGTATTGTTTTTGAAGATGCTATGTCAGGAATAGAAGCTGCTCATAGAGCAAAAGTTGGTAAGGTATTCGCTATAGCATCACAGCATACAAGAGAGGAACTAGATAAATTATCTAATGTAGATTATGTAATTAATGACTTTAGTAATTTTCCTAGAAATATATTAGATTAGAAAAGAAAGGAAGTAATACTTATGATTAAACATATTGTAATGTGGAAATTAAAAGATTTTGCAGAAGGAAATGAGAAGGCTATAAATGCTGAAAAGATAAAAAATTCTTTAGAAGATTTAAAATCAATGATAGTTGAAATAAAAGCTATTGAGGTAGGAATAAACTTAAATGATAGTGATAAGTCTTATGATGTAGTGTTATATTCAGAATTTGAGTCAATGGATACTTTGAAATTATATCAAAAACATCCAGAACATGTTAAAGTAGGAGAGTTTGTTCGTAAGGTTGTTGAACAAAGAGCAGTAGTAGATTATAAAATAGAAGATATAATTTAAAATAAAAAATAAGTATAAAAGAATAATAATCTTTTATACTTATTTTTATATTAATTTATTAAATTTTAAGCAACATGTTTTTTCTTTTTAAAAACAGCTAGTCCACCTATAGTGGAAATTGCTCCTAAATATAATAATCCATCAGAACCTAATACAAATCCAGTTCTTGGTAAGTTATGAGTATTAGAAAGAACTGCTTTTTCTTGTGAATTAACAGTTGGTAACTCATCACTATTATTAGATTTAATAGCATTTTCTTTATTTTCTATAGCATTATCATTTTTATTGCTTGGTAGTGGAATAACATTAGTTGATTCATTATTATTAGGTACTTGCATATCTTCAGTATTTGGTATCATATTTGTATTTATTGCAGGATCTTTACCATCAACTAAAGTTTTATCATCAAATTTGAAAGGAACATTTCTAATGGTTCCTAATTTTTGAATTAAAGCCTCTCTTATTGGAATACCTGTATCTGTTGCATCTTTAGCACCAGAGAAATCATAATCATCTCCTTTAGCATACATAAAATCGTTAGTTACAACAGGGTACTCTTTGTCCATTTCTACTTTAGTACCATTTAATAATCTCATAGAAGTAATTCTATTACCTAAATCTTTAGTTTTATCATAATAAACTCTTAATCCATAAAATTGTACACAACCTACACTATCATTTAAAATTCCATTTTCTAAAACTTTTTTAAGTTGGCTTCCTGTTAGTTTCATAGTTACAAGAGTATTATCAAAAGGCATAAGTTCCCACATGTTTCCTACAGTTATATTTCCAGCAGGAAGAGGTCTTCTTAACCCACCACCATTAGTTATTCCTATTGGAACACCGGCAGATTCAGCCATATACTTACTAGCAAATTGTCCTAATGGAGATAAAGAATTTCTACTATGAGTTAGTTCACAATCAATATTACAGACTACTTTTTCTAAATTAGATTGTAAATTTTTATTATAATTATCATAAATAGCTTTCATATTTTTATCTTCTACTAAATCTTTACCTTTTTTATAAAGCATTTCTATAGAAGGATTAACTTTTACTTTACCATCTTTAAAAGACAAACTAAGCTTAGCATATCCTCTACCATTACATCCACCTTGAACAATAGGAAGATTATTAATGGTTCCACATACAAATCTATGAGTATGTCCAGAAATTATACCATCAATTCCTACAGTTTTATTTGCTAAATCAACAACTTCTCCAGTTATTTTAGAAGTTTTGAAATCTTGAAGTGAGCCTATATGACTTAATACAAAAACTGCATCAGCACCTTTTTTTTCTCTTAAATATTTAGCCCAATAATTTGTGATCTCTACAGGGTCTTTAAAATCTAAGTCAGCAACATTAGCGGGTTTAGTTTTAGATACTGTTTCAGGAGTTGCTAAACCAATAAAAGCTATAGTTTTTCCATTTATTTTAGCTAATCCATAAGGGTTAGCCCAATCTACAGGTTTATTAGTTGCTTTATTATAAATATTTGCAGCTATAAATTCAAAGTTTCCATCTTTGCCCCATTTTGGAATTATCTCTTTTCCCCAATCAAATTCATGATTACCAATAGCTGAATATACTAGTCCCATTTCTTTTAGCATTTTAATAACAGGTTCTCCTTTTAATTGATTAGACATAGCGGAACCTTGAAATAAGTCACCACCAGATACTACTATAGTATTTGGATTTTGCTCCTTTTGTTTTTTAATTTCTCCTACTAATTTAGCAGCACCTACATTCTTATTTTCTTCTTTTAAAGCACCATGAAAATCATTTATAGATATTATATCAATAGTATCAGATGATTTTTTAGAATTAAGTGAGTTTGTTTCATTATTAGTATTGTCCAATGCAAAAGCAGCACTAGAAGGTAAAAGTAAACTCAATAGCATAGTAATTGCTAAAATATAAGCGGTAAATTTTTTCTTTGAAGTTTTTTCTTTCATAATAAAATTTTTTCCTCCTGTTCTTGTTAAATAATAGATTTTGTATTTTAAAATATGTAAAATCTTCATTAAAGAAGATTAAAAAAAACAACATAATATAATATGCAATTGTAAAAATTAAAAATATAGAAAAATATGTACACGTTTTCTTATGAGTGTGAAATTATTATAAGGACTTAAATTTAGTTTTTAACATAATAATATAATTTTTTAAACAAGTTGCAAACTTGAACTGTTTAGATTGCACAGGAAAAGTTCACCTCATAAAAAACATATTTAAAATAATTTTCTAAGTAGTTAGTAAGTAGTTAGATAGGATTAAAGTAAGTTCTCACTTCTATAAGCAGAGCATGTTTCATAATTAGGATAATTTAATAAGAATTGCAAAATATTTTTAATGGTGTAAATTAAAAACAAAGCAATTCTTATATAATTATCTAAATTTTAAAAAGTTTGTAAGTAGTTTATTAACTTGTAAAT
>NZ_WHJC01000254.1 GCF_009295725.1 Clostridium tarantellae | reverse complement strand
GTTTTTGGTAATTATATTAAAACAAAGGTTACCGGCTATTTTCACGTCTAAATTTTTGGTAATTTATAAACTTTTTTCTAATTAAAATTTGTCAATGGTATTTGAATCCAAAGATTAAACACTAGTGAAAAAGTATATTTAATAAATCATAATTTCCTTCTTTAAGTAAATTTCTAGCTAATTCTAAATCCTTTAATTTATTCTGTGGTAAGTTTTGTACTTGAACTAACCTTCCAGCCCATCTACCTGTTCTACTTGCTCCATAAAATTGAAGTAATCCTCTTATTCTGTTATCTTCACATATAGCTCTCTCCATAGCTTCATATTTCCTTACGGATGTTTTAGAAAGCTCCTGTCTAAGTTGTAACATTACTTTAACCTCTTCATCTTCAACTTCTTCTAATAAATTTTTCACTATTTCCTTAGTTAAAGTATCTACTTCTATACCTTTAGCCTTAAGCCACTTTTTTAACTGTGCTGTACTATTAGGATTCTGAATACCTATTAAACTTATAGCTTCTTTATTTAATTTTTTTTGGTACTCACTATCACAAATAAGTGCATTATCTATAAGAACTTTATCAACTAAAACACCTGTATCATTTATTTTTTGATCTAAACACCAGAGATTATATTACCAATTTATAATTGGATAAACATCTAAATATTTTCTAATTTCTCTTTCAACTTCTACATCTTTCATACAATAATTTTTAAATAAATTCCACTTATTCATATCATGTTTGGGAAGATTTCGCATTCTATTTCCATTAACCTTTGTTCCCTTACAAGGCATTGAAAAATATCTTATAAGAGCTTTACTTTCATTCATTTTCTGATGTTTTAAATTCAAGCACTTGGCTACACTTTCTAACCTTTGAGGTAATCCTAAGCTTAAAGCATGAACCGCTGTGCATCTCCATTGTTCTGGTGGCATTTTTTCATTTAAATATTTAGCTAAACATGTCCTTTCAAAATTAGCATTAAATGCTGTTTTTATAATTGATTTGTCTGTTAATGCTTCTCTTAATTTTATTGGGATACTTTCTCCACATTTAAAATCAATTATCTTAACTTCCTCATCATCAAAAGCATAAGCTAATAAAAGTATTTCAAAATCCTCTGATTCTGTGTAAGCATAAACCCCACATTTAGTGAGGTCCATACTTGAATAAGTTTCAATATCTATTGATAATATACTCATGCTAATTATCCTAAAATATCATCATCTTCTATAGCATCAAAATCATCTTGTGCTCTGCTTTTACCACCTAAAGATTCACCCTCTGAAAGCTTTTGAACATTTTGAAGACCACAACCAATTCCTCTGTTACCTGCTTGATTAAAAGGATAAAAGTTAATTGATACTCTTCCATAACATCCTGAATAAACTTCTGTAGAATCAATAACTTCATTTAATGCTACATCAACTACTCCAGGTTTTTGTTTTGAAGTTGCATTTATAAAGTAATGACTTTCATATTCTGACTGATCCGCTCTTTCTTCATCACCATCTCTAAGAGGAGTTTTAAGGTTAGCAGGAACTTTTCCTCCCCATAAACTCTTTCCAGATTCTTTTGCTGATTCAATAGCTCCTTTAACTTTATTTAAAGTATCTTTATCTGATTTTGGAATTAAAATGCATAATGAATATTTAGGCTCTTGACCCTCAACCATGGCTCTTGGTGTAAATAGATTTGCATAACTCATTCTTATCTTTCCTGTAATAACTTTAGTTCCCTCATTTTTTGCTCTCATAATTAAATACTCCCATTAAAATTAATTTTTAAAATCTACTTTTGCATTATTTATAGCATTTATTTCTGGCCTTTTATCTATTTCTAAAACTAATGTAGGTTTACCAATTGGCTTTATAATAAGCTCTCCTAATAGTTCATTAAACTTCTTTTTACCTACTACTTTTTCCAATGCTGTTATACTAAGCAAAGAACTTTTAGAAATTTTATCTTTTTCAAACTCAGCTTTTTTTAAAGTGTCTATAATCTTACCCTCATCTTTATATTTTCTATTACTTCTTCCCTCAACTAATTTAAAGCCACTCCATTTCTTTGAAGAAGTTTCTGCTTGATTTAAGGCATAATCATAAACATCACTGCACCATTTTTGTATATGGTCTACTGTGATTAAAATTTCACATACTTCATCATCTGTTAAAAGATTAGGCAATTTAAAATCATGTTTTAATACCTTTAAATTTTCAGTTGCTCTTGCTCTACAAACATATCTAGCTCTACAAAATCTACAATGTTCACCAGCACAAAACTTACCTTCACCCTTTATAGCCATATTAGCTCTAGGTTTAACGTACTCTTCTGCCCAGTTTAAAAGTTCACTTATAGTTAAATCATAAGTTGATATACTATCTAATCTTGGTTGTAATATTGTCATAGTAACTTTCTCTATATCATAAAGACATTCAAATTGATAAATAGCTCCTAAAGCATAAATCATCATTTGAGTATTCTCTTTAGCAGATACAGCTACACCCTTGTCATACTTTAAATCAACTATTTCTAAGGCATTATCTGAAATAACAACTAAATCTCCAGTTCCAAATCCTTCTGGAACCCATTTACTAAAATCAAGCTTTTGCTCTAATAAAATAACATCATCTTCCCCTTTTGATTTAGCATTATTAATCCTTTCAATACAGAAATCTACATACCCCTTAATATATTCATCCATTTCACTACAGTAATATTCACTTTCACATAACTTCTTTAACTGAATATTAAAATCTTCTTTAGTTATAATACCTAAATATAGTGAAAGATATAGTTCTGAAATATCATGAGCTAAAGTACCCTCTTCAGCAAATATGCTCTTTTCTTCTTCAAATTCTTGTTCTAAAATTGCACTTGGTGTACATGTAAGCCAACGTTTAGATCCAGCAGCTGAAAGAATAGCATGTGTTTTTTCACCCATTATATTTCCTCCGCTTCTTTTAACAACTGTTCATAATTTTCTTTAGAAACTTCTGTTAACTTGTTTGCACCAAACTTTTTAATTAATGCTTTCACTTCTGTTTGCTTACCTGATTTAGAAAGTGAAGCAATCTTTGCTCTAACTTCCTCTAAAGATATTTCTTTAATTTCTTTTTTAGGTTGCTCTATCTCTTCAGTAACTATCTTATCTACATTAATACTTTCCTTAAATGTAGCATTTCCTACATTAAGATTTTGTAATGCATCAGCTAATGCTAATATAGCTGCCATAAGTTCTGGTGATGTAATTTTAACGTTAATATCCATTCCTAATACCCCCATTAGTTTTTATTAAATTATCTAGACATACTTTTTAAATATTAAGTAATCTAGCAATTACCTAGTGTTATTCTCATTTTAAATACCATAGTTTTACTTTTATTTATAATGCTATAACAACATCATCATAAGCTGAAAATATATCCTCAATTTTTAACCCATAAGCATCAGCTATTGCTTTTCTACTAGCTAATCTTGGATATCTCTGTCCCTTCTCCCATACCCAATATACTTTCTGATGAGTTAAACACTTTTCTGCTGCTTCCTTTTGACTCCATCCTTGAATAACTCTAAGTACAGCTATTTTCTTATACCAAGGTAACCCAATCAATAATTTCTCCATTTTAACCCCTCCAAATTTAACGTTTTTATCGTTAATATTAGTATACATATTATTCCAAAAATGTACAAACGTTAAATAAACGTATTTATCCTTAAAGTTTGTATTTATTGTATTATTTTACGTTTTTCTCTTTAATTTCCTTGAAATTATTGACAACCTATCGTAATTAACGTTATATTTAACTTATAAGTATAAAAGAGGTGATATTAATGGTTTTGTCTAAAGAAGAATTAGGAAAGCTAGTAAAAGAAGCTAGAAATTTAAAAGCAAATAAACTAAGAAAAAAATATACTCAATCTATGTTAGCAAAAGATATAGGAAAGTCTCAAAGTTATATTGGAGATATAGAATCTGGTAGGACCTATCCTGCATTTAAAGTATTAAGCCAAATCGCTCAGGTATGTGATGTACCCTTTAGCTTTTTTGAAAATAAAGACTATTTTAAAATCGAAGAAAATAATCCTAAATCATATGAAGAAAATTTAAAGACAGAAAATAATTTAGATGTTAAAGATGCTATGGACTCAATCCTTTCTCAACATGGGCTTATGCTTAATGGTGAAATATTATCTGATGATAGTAAAATAGCCTTAAGTAATGCTATTAAACTAGGTCTTCAATATGCCGAACAAATGCAAAAAAAATAAAATACTCTTGATCTTAAGGAAACGCTAAGTAAACTAATAAAAGAATAAAATTTAATTGTAAATTATAAATACAAATTAAAGAAAGGCTGATGACTTATGATTAAAGAAGTAGTAGCTGACTTAGTTAATTCACATAAAACTAATGACCCATTAGAATTATGTGAATTACTAAATATAAAAATAATGATAAGTGATTTAGGAAATGAAATAAAAGGATTCTTTCAAAGAACCCCCAATGGGTTTAAAATTATTCACTTAAATTCTACATTAGATACTAAAGAATCTAAATATATACTCGCCCACGAACTAGGACATGCTATACTACATACCCATTTATCTATAGGATTATTTTTAGAAAACAATTTACTTATTAAAAATAAATATGAAAATGAAGCAGATAAATTTGCTGCTGAGCTTTTAATTGATGACCATATCATAAGAGATGTAGAATTTTCTGAATTGAATGTTGAGCAGATATGCAGCTCTTTAGAGATTCCTGTTAAACTTATGAAGTTGAAGTTTAATTTGGATATATAAAAAATTATAAATATTAAAGGCTAAGAGCAATGTAACTCCTAGCCTTTAAAAATTTTACTGTCTTTTTTATTATTTATTTATCCCGAATTATTCACCAAACTATTTTTTAGAAGATAA
>NZ_WHJC01000253.1 GCF_009295725.1 Clostridium tarantellae | reverse complement strand
ATGGGGGGAATTTTAAATGAAAAAACACATTAAAAGAATACTTTCTGCTTCTATTCTAGCTACTATGGCTATAAGTTTTTTACCATCTAATATAAGTGTTTTCGCAGTAGAAAGTAAAACTCAAAAGGTTTATGAAATTTATCCAAAGCCACAAAGTATTGATTATACCGGAGGGGAGTTTCAATTAGGACAAAATGTAAACGTAGTCTATGATGATGGAGTTGATGAGCACACTAAAAATAGAGTTCTTGATGTTTTAAAATCTCAAAACTTACAGGCTACAGTTTCCACTGGAATAGTTCCTGGAAAAACAAATTTTTTAATAGGTATAAATAAATCTGGTGGAGTAGTTGATGAATATTTTAATGAAAATGTTACGCATAATGAAAGTTTCTTTGATGAAAACATTGATTCTCATTTAGTTAGTGTTAAGGATGGTGTAATTGGTGTATTAGGAGAAGATCCAGATAGTGCCTTTTATGGTGTTACAACTTTAAAACATGTATTTAATCAAATTGAAGAAAATAAAGAAATTCAAAACTTTAGAGTTGATGATTATGCTAATGTTGCTCGTAGAGGATTTATAGAAGGATATTATGGAAATCCTTGGTCTAATGAAGATAGAGCTGAACTTATGAAATTTGGTGGAGATTATAAATTAAATCAATATGTATTTGCTCCGAAGGATGATATTTACCATAATAAAAAATGGAGAGAATTATATCCATCTGAAGAATTAGTAGAGATTGAAAAATTAGCAAAGGTGGGTAATGAAACAAAAAATAGATATGTTTATGCATTACATCCATTTATGCATAGTCCTATAAGGTTTGATAATGAAGAAAATTATGAAGAAGATTTAGGCATAATAAAGGAAAAATTCACTCAACTTTTAGAAGCTGATGTTAGACAATTTGCTATATTAGCAGATGATGCTAGTGAACCAGCAGGTGGAGCTAGTATGTATGTAAAACTTTTAAATGATTTAACTGTTTGGTTAGAAGAGCAACAAGGAACTTATCCAGACTTAAAAAAGGATATAATGTTCTGTCCTTCAGATTACATGGGAAATGGAAGTTCTAACCAACTTAAAGAATTAAATAAAGCTGGTGATAATGTTAGTATAGTTATGACTGGTGGAAGAATTTGGGGAGAGGTGGATGAGAATTTCTCAAATAACTTTATGAATAATATTGCAACAGAAGGACATCCAGGAAGAGCTCCTTTTTATTGGATTAACTGGCCTTGTTCAGATAATTCTAAAAAACATCTTATAATGGGTGGAAATGATACTTTCTTACATCCAGGGGTAGATCCTAGCAAAATAGATGGAATAGTATTAAATCCAATGCAACAAGCAGAAGCAAATAAATCAGCTTTATTTGCCATAGGAGATTATGCTTGGAATATTTGGGACAATAAAGAACAAGCAGATCAAAACTGGCATGATTCTTTTAAATATATGGATCATGGAACAGCAAAGGAAACAAATTCTTCTCTTGCTTTAAGAGAAATAAGTAAACATATGATAAATCAAAATATGGATGGTCGTGTAACTAAATTAGAAGAATCATTAGAACTTGCTCCAAAATTACAAGATTTTAAGAAAAAATATGAAAATGGTTCTAGTATAAAGACTGAAGCAGAAGTTTTAATAAAGGAATTTACTAATCTTAAAAATGCGGCAGCTTATTACAAAAATAATGCTGGAAATCTTAGAACTAGAGATCAAATAATATATTGGTTAAATTGTTGGGAAGATACAACTAATGCAGCTATAAGTTATTTAAAATCTGCCATAGCTGTTGAAGAAGGAAATGATGAAGGCGCTTGGGAAAATTTTTCAAATGGTCAAAGTTCTTTTGAAAAATCTAAAACCTATGGATTCCACTATGTAGATCATACAGAATATGCAGAGGTGGGAGTTCAACATATAGTTCCATTTATAGAGACTATGGGAGAAAATCTTTCAGCTGTGGTAGGTTCAATACTAGACCCTAATAAAGTAACTGCTACTTTTATAACAAGTAGAGAAGATTCACCAAGTGGAAAAAAAGATAATATTTTTGATGGAAATTCTAGTACAGAATTAGTTTATAAAAATCCTAATAGAATAGATGAAGGAACTTATGTAGGGGTTAAATATAGTAATCCTATAACATTAAATAATGTTGAATTTTTAATGGGAGCTAATGCAAATTTAAATGATACCATGAGAAAAGCAAAAATTCAATATACTATTGACGGAAAAGAATGGGTAGATCTAGAAAATGGAAAAGAATATGAAAATCCTCAAAGCATAAAGGTGGAAAATCTTAATTTAAAGATTAAAGGTATTCGTTTAATTGCAACAGAGGCAAAGAATAATACTTGGTTAGGTGTTAGAGATATAAATGTAAATAAAAAAGAAATAGAAAATCCAGATGCTGGTTTAAATCCAACACTTATAAGAAGCAATGCTTGGAGTGTATATCAAGGGGATGAAAGTAATCTTACAGATAAGAATGATAATACAGATGTTTGGTACAAAACTTCCAATGGAGATACTTCTTTAGCTGGTGAATTTATTGGCTTAGACTTAGGAAAAGTAGCTAAATTAGACCAAATTAGATTTGTAATGGGTAGAGATGGCAGTGGAGATAAATGGAGAAAATATAAGCTTGAATACTCAGTAGATAATGAAAATTGGACAACTGTTAAATCCTATGATAATAGCAGCCATACAACTGGTAAGGATATAATAGATGAAACATTTGACACTCCAATAGAAGCTAGATATGTGAGACTTACTAATTTAGAGAATATTAATAGATGGGTTATATTCTCAGAGTTAGCAGTGGTAAGTAAGGAAGAAGAAAATAGAGGAAGTAAAAATAATATATATACAAATACTGATTTAGATATTTATTCAGTAGCTTCACTTAATTTAACAAAGCTACAACCGGTTGAAGGTTTAGTATTAAATAGTGGAGAATATGTAGGAGTTAAGTTAGATCGTATTAAGGATTTAAGTAGTATAAACTTTGAAACTACTAATGGAAATGGGTTAGTTTTACAAAGTTCATTAAATGGAGTTGAGTGGAGTAATATAGACAATACTTCAGAATTACAGGATGGAAGATATGTAAGAGTTATAAATAATAGTGATGAAGCTATTACCTTTGATTTAAATAGTTTTCAGGTTTTATCTAATGAAGTTACAGCACCAAGCTTAGTTAGTGCCTATGTAGGTGATACAGGTGCAGAAAAAGCAGTGGATGGAGATTTAAGAACTAGTGTTAAATTTAATGGATTCCCTCAAAAGGATGATACTATTGTTTATGATTTAGGACAAGAAATTTTAGTAGATAACTTAAAATATGTGGTTTTAGATACTGAAAAAGATCATGTAAGAGATGGTAAAATACAATTATCATTAGATGGTACTACTTGGACTGATGCTATTACCATTGGAGATGGAGTTGAAAACCCAGCTAATGACTTGGATTCTAAACCAGTTGATAATGGATATAAGCATGGAAATCAATCAAATGGAATTATACCAATAGATAGTGCTTATATGGAAGGTGAAAATTTGAACCAAAAAGCAAGATATGTAAGAATATTATTTACTGCACCATATAATCATAGGTGGACAGTGATAAATGAGCTTATGATAAATAATGGACAATATATTCCAACGGTTAATGATCCAACATTTGTGTCAAATCCTATTGAAGAGAGAGGTTTTGCACCAAGTAATTTAAGAGATGGAAATTTAACTACATCTTACAGACCAGATACTAAAAATGGTGAAATAAAAGAAGGTAGTTTAACTTATAGGCTATCAGAAAAAACAAATGTAAAAAAAATAAATATAGTTCAAAATGGAAATACAATTTCAAATGCAAAAGTAAGTGCAAGAGTTAGTTATAACAATGAAGAAGCAACTTCAAAATGGGTTCAATTAGGAAATTTAGATAGTAGTTTAAATGAATTTATAAATAGTAATTATGAGCATATATTTGAAATAAAGATTGACTGGAATGGAATAGCTCCAAATATATATGAAATAATAACATTAAATGATGAATTTGAACTACCAGCAAAAGATGCTTTACAAAGCAAATATGATGAACTTGTATCCTTAAATAGTGAAGATTATACAGTAGGTAGTTATACTATTTTAACTGATGCATTAGAAAAAGCAAAAGCTATTTTAGATGATGCAAATGCCTCTCAAAAGGAAATAGATAAAGCTTTAGAGAATTTAAATAATGCTTCTGATTCTTTAGTTTATATAAGTGGATTAAAGAATGCAGTTGAAGAAAGTAATACTATATTAAATGGAGAAAATAATTATACTGAAGAAACTTTAAATGTATTAAGAGAAGCTGTTTTAAGTGCACAAGAAGTAATTAATAATGGAAATGCTACTTCTAAGGAAGTTGAAGATGCATTATTATTAGTAAACAATGCTAGAGATGGTTTAGTGGAGAAGGAGCCAGAAATTATAGGGGTAACACCTAATAAAGTAGCTAATGTTCAAGGTAGTGATATAACATCAAGTTCTATTAAATTAAGTTGGATAGCTCCAGATAATGCAGTAGTTAAAGAATATATTATCTATAAAGATGGAGTAGAGATAACTAGAACTACTGGAACAGAATTTACTGTAGAAGAGTTAAAGGCTAATACCTTATATGGCTTTAAAATTGTTGCTGTATCAAAGGATAATTTAAAATCTAGACCAGTATCAAAGAATTTTAGAACTTCAAAATAATATTAAATAATTTAATATGTATTATAAAAATGAATAGGGGATTTCACTCCCCTATTTGTTTTTATAACTGTAAACAACTTTTAAAGATCTTATATATGCAAATATGTTTTTAAAGCATTATAAAATTAATTTACATATGTTTTTTATATAAATTTAAAGAGTTTTTTTCCTGTATCTTATA
>NZ_WHJC01000252.1 GCF_009295725.1 Clostridium tarantellae | reverse complement strand
TTGTGGTTTTGAGATTCAATTTTAACATGAAATTAGGGGGTCGTTGTTTTTTTATGCAAAAAAACTTTCGAAACCTTGATATATAAAGATTTTAAAAAGAAAAGTAGTGTAGAAACTTTACACTAACAAAAACTTTATGGAGGAAATAATATGAATAAAATAAAAATAACTCCTAAAAAGCTAAAAGGAGAAGTAAATATTCCTCCTTCTAAAAGTATGGCACATAGAGCAATTATATGTGCTTCTTTAAGTAGAGGAACAAGTATTATAGATAATGTAGATTTTTCGGAGGATATGATTGCTACTATTAATGCAATGAAAGCTTTAGGAGCAGATATAAAAATAGAAGAAAATAAACTTATAATAAATGGAGAAAATACTTTTTCTCTAAAGAATATAGTAATAGATTGTAATGAATCAGGTTCTACTTTAAGATTTTTAGTACCTTTAAGTATATCTAGAAAAAATAAAATAAATTTTATTGGAAAAGGTAATTTAGGAAAAAGACCTTTAAATACCTATTATAATATTTTAAATGAAAAAGGTATTAAATATAGTTATAAAAAAAATATATTGGATTTTAATATAGATGGTGAACTTAAAGGGGGAGAGTTTAAAGTTGAAGGTAATATAAGTTCACAATTTATAAGTGGTTTATTATTTGCTCTTCCATTGTTAAAAGAAGATTCAAAGATAATAATAACAACAAATTTAGAATCAAAGGGATATATAGATTTAACATTATCAATGATAGAGAAATTTGGAATTAAAGTTGAAAATAAAAATTTAGAATATAAAGAATTTATTATAAAAGGAAATCAACAGTATAAACCTTTTAATTATAGAGTAGAAGGAGATTATTCACAGGCAGCATTTTATTTATGTGCAGATGCATTAGGTAATGATATAGTATGTAAGGATTTAAATTTAAATTCTCTTCAAGGAGATAAAGAGTGTATAGATATTTTAAAAAGAATGGGAGGAGTTGTAGAAGAACATAAAGGAATAAAAATTATAGCAAAAAATACTGAAGGAACTATAATAGATGCTTCTCAATGCCCAGATGTTATACCAGTTTTAACTGTAGTTGCAGCACTAAGTACAGGAGAGACTAAAATAATAAATGGAGAGCGTTTGAGAATTAAAGAGTGTGATAGATTAAATGCTATTTGTATTGAATTAAATAAATTAGGAGCTAACATTAAGGAACTTAAAGATGGATTAATAATAAATGGTGTGAAAAGCTTAAATGGAGCTAATATTAGTAGTCATAATGATCATAGAATAGCTATGAGCATAGCTATTGCATCTACATTATGTAAAGGTGATATTACTTTAGAAAATCCTGAATGTGTAAAAAAATCCTATCCATCTTTTTGGGAAGATTTTAAAAGTATAGGAGGAAAATTTATTGAAATATAATTTAGGAGGTACATTAGCATGAGTGGAGTATGGGGAAAAAATATAAATCTATCTATTTTTGGTGAATCTCATGGTGAAGCTATAGGGATTGTTATAAATGGCATAGAACCAGGTTTTGAAATAGATATAGATGCAGTAAAAATGGAAATGAAAAGAAGGGCACCAGGAAGAAATTCTTTATCTACTCAAAGAAAAGAGGAAGATATACCAGAAATTTTAAGTGGATTATTTGAAGGAAAAACAACAGGAGCACCTATTTCTATGATTATTAGAAATTCAGATAAAAAATCTAAAGATTATTCAAAGTTAAAGGATATAATGAGACCAGGTCATGCTGATTTTTCAGGAAAAATAAAATATAAGGGATTTAATGATTATAGAGGTGGTGGACATTTTTCAGGAAGAATAACAGCACCTTTAGTATTTGCTGGAGCCATTGCAAAGCAAGTTTTAAGTAAAAAAGGTATATGTATTGGCTCACATATAAAGCAAGTTGGAAAAGTTAAAGATAGTAATTTTGATTTTGTTAATTTAAATAAAGAAACACTAAATAAACTTTTAAATAAAGAGTTATCAGTTTTAAATGATGATAACATTGATGAAATAAAAGAAGAAATATTAAGTTATAAAAAGCGAGGAGATTCAATAGGAGGAATTATTGAGTGTGGTATTGTTGGAGTAGATGTAGGACTAGGAGAACCATTTTTTAATTCTTTAGAAAGTACTATAGCTCATTTAGCTTTTTCAATTCCAGCTGTTAAAGGAATTGAATTTGGAGTAGGATTTGATTTTGCTAATATTTCTGGTTCACAGGCTAATGATGAATATTATATAAAAAATGAACAGATTAAAGCATATAGTAATAATAATGGAGGAATAACAGGAGGTATAAGTAATGGAATGCCTATTGTTTTTAGAGTTGTTATTAAACCTACACCATCTATTAGTAAAGAACAAAGAACTATTAATTTTAACACAAAAGAAAATACTATGTTAAAAGTAGAAGGTCGTCATGATCCATGTATAGTACAAAGAGCTTTAGTGGTTGTTGAGGCTATTGCAGCTTTAGCAATTTTAGAACTTTACAAATAATAAATTATAATTAATTATGATCTATTATGATTGCGGGGTGAAAAAATGGAATTAAATAAATGTAGAGAAAAAATAGATGAAATAGATAAAGAACTTATTAGACTTTTTGAAGAAAGAATGGAAATAGTATTAAAGGTAGCCAAATACAAACAAGAAAAAAAATTACCTGTATTTAACAAAAAAAGAGAAGAACAGGTAATAATTAAAAACTTAAATGGAATAAATAATGATGAAATTAAGCCTTATGTAAAGGAAATGTTACATTCTTTAATGGACATAAGTAAAAAATATCAATGCAAAAAAATTGGATTAAGAGAAATACCTCTAAATAAAAGTAATGAAATTAAAATAGGATTTCAAGGATTAGAAGGTTCTTTTAGTGAAGAAGCTTTGATAGCATACTTTGGCGAAGGATATGAAACATGTAGTTATGAAAAATTTGAAGAGGTATTTGAAGGATTAAAATATAGAAATATAGATTATGGCATTTTACCTATTGAAAATTCATCTACAGGTTCTATAACTGAAATATATGATTTACTAAAAAAATATGGTTTTTATATTGTAGGAGAAACAAAAATAAAAATAGAGCATAATCTTTTGGGGATAAAAGGAACTAAAATAAAAGAAATAAATGAAGTATACTCTCATCCTCAGGGGTTTGAGCAAAGTAGTGAATATTTAAAAACTTTAGATTGTATTAATATACCTTATTATAATACAGCCATAAGTGCAAAATATGTTAAGGATAATAATAATTTTAACAAAGGGGCTATTGGAAGTAAGAGAGCGGCTAAGATTTATGGATTAGAAGTACTCAAAGAAGGAATAAATAATGTTAAAGAAAATTTTACTCGTTTTATAATAGTAGGAAAGAATTTAGAAAGTAATGAAGTATGTAATAAAATGACTATAAGCTTTACTCTTCCTAATGAATCGGGAAGTTTATATAATCAATTAAGAGTTTTTTCAGAAGCAAATATAAACTTAATTAAGATAGAATCTAGACCAGTAGGAGATGGCACTTTTAGTTATATCTTTTATATAGACATAGAAGGTAATATAAAAGATATAGTTGTTAAAAAAGTTCTTGAAAAAGTATCTGAATTAACTTGTCAATTTAGAATATTAGGATGTTATAAAAAATTTAATGACATAATACACTAAAAATATAAAGGAGTAGATTTTTAATGGATATATTTGGACTAATAGGAGAGAAATTATCTCATAGTTTTTCACCTAAAATTCACAATCCTATATTTAAAGAATTAAAAATAAATGGAGTTTATAATTTGTTTTCTGTAAATAGGAAAAATTCTTTTGATATAGTTAATTCCCTAAAGATTTTAGGTGTTAAAGGTGTAAATGTAACAATTCCCTATAAAGAATTAGTAATGGAGCAACTTGATTATATTTCTCCAGAAGCAGAAAAAATTGGTGCTATAAATACTATACTTATTAAAGATGAAAAATCTTATGGATATAATACAGATTATTATGGATTTGGAAAAATGCTTGAAAGAGAGTTTATAGAAATAAAGAATAATAGTTTTTGTGTATTAGGTGCTGGCGGTGCTGCTAAAAGTATTATTCATTATTTAAATGATATGGAAGCCGAGAAAATAACATTAGTTTCTAGAGATAAGGAAAAGGCTAAAGTAAAGTTTTCTAATATAGATATAGAAGTAATAGATTATGAACAATTGAAAAATATAAAAAATATTTATGGTGTAATAAATACAACTCCATGTGGTATGTTTCCTAATGTGGATAAAAGTGCTATTAGCAAAGAAGTATTAAAAAAGTTTAAAGTAGCTATAGATATAATATATAATCCGCAAGAAACATTATTTTTAAAGTGGGCAAAGGATTTAGGATTAAAAGTGGTAGATGGATTATTTATGTTGGTTGGACAAGGAGTTAAAGCAGAAGAAATTTGGAATGAATGTAATATATCTAAAAAATGTGAAGAAAGTATATATTTAAATTTATTAAAAGAATTAAATAATAATTAAGTTTAATAATTAAAATGGAAAGGTAAAAGGCATGAAAAAAAATATTTTATTAATAGGTATGCCAGGCTGTGGAAAAACAACTTTAGGAAAAGAATTAGCTAAAAAAATTAACTATAAATTTATAGATATGGATGAATTTATAGTAGAAAATAGCGGAAAAAGCATAAAGGAATTATTTGAAAAGGGAGAAGAAAACTTTAGAAAAATAGAAAGCAAATGTTGTGAAATTTTAAGCACTTTTGATTATGTAGTTATTTCATCAGGTGGTGGAGTGATTAAAAAAGAAAAGAATATTAGATATTTTTCTAAGTTTAATATAGTATTTATTAATAGACCAATATACTTAATTATGAAAGATTTAGATATTAATTCAAGACCTTTATTACAGGAAGGAAAAGAAAAATTAATAAATTTATATAAAGAAAGAATACATTTATATAATATATATAAAGA
>NZ_WHJC01000251.1 GCF_009295725.1 Clostridium tarantellae | reverse complement strand
ATATAAAAGTATTTAACTATATTTTTTAATATTAATAAAAACTTTTTAATATTAAAATAAAAAATCATTATGTAAATTTACATAATGATTTTTTATTTTAATTCATTGTTTTTTCTATTTTATTTTTATAGTAATTATAAATGTAAAAAGGAACACCTAATAGCATTAATATGAATCCCCACATTACAGTTTCAGCTCCTGAACCATAAATTGTCCAAATTGTATAAACAAATGCTAATAAAGGTATTATTGCTTTAGTTATAAATATTTTTATATTAAATTGTTTTGCATCTTTAAACATTATCATTATTTCAGCTGAAGCTGTTAATAAATATATTGGTAAGTATGATAATGTTGCTAATAATGTTATAAAGGTAAAAGCTGAAACCATGCTTTTTTGAAAATTCATAATTAATAAAATATTTACTAATATAGAACCTATTATTAAAGAATTTGCAGGTGTTGCATATTTAGGATGTAATTTTCCAAAAAATTTAGGAAATACTCCATCTTGACCTGCTGCAAAAGAAACACGTGCTGTTGATAATAACCAACCTATAGTTGTGCCTAGTATACATATTACAACACCTATTGTTAATGGCTTACCTATTGATGAACCTAAAATCTTAGTTAATATATCTGTTAATGGTGCTGAACTACTAGCTAGTTCTGCATTTGACATAGCTCCCATACAAGCTATACTTATTAAAATATATATTGTAGCAGCTATTAACATACCATAAATAGTACTTTTTTTAACATTTTTTTCAGGATTTTTAATTTCTCCTGCTGTAACAGTTGCACTTTCTAAACCAATAAATGCCCATAATGTAGATGTAGCTGCTAAAGATATTGTATTTAATCCTTTATCTGCTGGTAATAATGGTATCATATTAACGGGATCAAAATTTAAAAATGCAACTATTATAAATACAGCAAAAAAAAGTATTTTAAATACAGTTGCAAATGCTTGTATTTTGCCAGCTTGTTTAACTCCAACAATATTTATTATTGTAAATATCCATAAAATTGCACTAGTATATATTATTGATGCTAAAGGGCTTCTTAAGATCGGGAACAAAGCTGCACTATAGCTAGATAAAGCAACTATGATAGCAGCATTTCCAATCCATGAACCATTCCAATATAACCACGCACTTAAAAAGCCTACAAATTCTCCAAAAGCTATTTTAGTATACTGATATGCTCCTCCAGTAGCTGGAAAACTTGAACCTAATTTAGCAAAGGATAATGCAATTAATATTGATCCTAAAGTAGTAAGAACCCATGCAATTATAGTTGGCATAGGACCTGATAGCTGTGCTAATGTAGCTGGTAACATAAATACTCCCGAACCTACCATATTACCACACACCAGCATAGTTGCCATAAATAAACTAATTTCTTTTTTTAAACTTTTGTTTTCCATTTTTCCTCCTATTCCTATAACTTATAGAATTTAATATTTCCAAAATTCATATAAGTTATTTTAAGGTAAAAAAAAAGCACAAAGACAATCTTTGAGCCTGTACTATACAACAAATTACAAACACAAAGATAGCACCCCACAAATTTGTGACAGTGTTGTATATGTTTTATACAACCCCAGCATATAATATTAAAGCATTAATTATACACTTCGGCAATAATCCCTTTCATACTAATTCATCGTTGCTTCTCTCCTTAGTATTATTATTTATTATTGCAACCTCTATCTTTCATCTTTACCCGTTATTTAATTTTTCTGTAAAATCATTATAACATATTTTAATGCTTTGTCAATTTTAATATTAAATTTTATTTTAAATATATTTTTATACTTATATCATAATTTTTTATTTAAATCATTAATGACATTTCCTATTATTTTTATTCCTTTTTCTATATCTTCTTCCTTTACTCTTGAAAATCCTATTCTAATACAATCCTTTCCTTTATCTCCATTATAAAATATATCCCCTGGCATAAAAATAACACCTTTTTTATAACATCTTTCTAAAACTTCTCTTCCATTAACTCCTTTAAGCTTAATAAATATATGTAACCCACCTTCTCCTAATATAAGTTTATAAGGTATATATTTTTTTATTTGTTCTAAAGTAAAATTATATTTGTTTTTATAATATTTTCTTATTTTTTTCATGTACCTATCAAAAGCACCACTTTCTAAATATTTAAATAATGCTGCTTGGTCTAAAAAGGAAGAATGTATAGTTCGTGCTCTTTTCACACTCTCTAAAATATTTATAAGGTTTTTATCTGCTAATATCCAGCCAATTCTAAGACCTGGAAAAAGCACCTTAGAAAAACTACCTATATATATAACACCATTTCCATTAACACATAAAGATGCTATTGGTGGCACTGGTGAGCTACAATATAATAATTCTTCATTAAACCCATCCTCTAATATAGGAACAGAATATTTTTCACAAATTTCATATATTTTTTTTCTTTTTTCACCACTAACCACTATACCTGTAGGATTATGATATGATGGAACTATATATAAAAATTTGGGTTTATTTTTTTTAAAAGCTTCTTCTAATACAGATATGTTTATACCATCTTTCTCCATAGGTATTGATATAATATTAACTTCATGTGCTTTTATTATTTTTAATGCAGTATTATGAGTTGGTTCTTCACAAACTATAAAATCTCCTTTTTTTATTAATGTACTTAATAAAATATCAAAACCTTCTGTAAAACCATTAGTTATTAAAACATCTTTTCCTTTAGTATTTACACCTTTTTTCTTCATATAATCCTTAATATAATTTATTAACGGTTTATACCCTTTTGCATATCCATAATTTAAAAGTTTTTCACCTTCTAAAGAAAATACATTTAAAAAAGCTCTTTTAAATTCTTCTATATCAAATAAATTTTCATCTGGTGCTATACTTTTAAAAGATATCATTCCCTTTTCCCAATATAGTTCTGTTTTAGTTATATCTAATTTTTCACAAATACATCCATAATTATTTACTTCATTACTCCAATTTACTATAAAATTTTTTTCAGTTTCTTTTTTTTCTATGCATATAAAAGTTCCTTTACCTTTAAAAGTTTTTGTTATTCCTTCATTTTCCAAATTGGAATAAGCTGTAATTACTGAATTTCTACTTATGCCCAAAAAGTTGCTTACTTCTCTAGTAGATGGAAGTTTACTTTCTTTTTTTAAAAGCCCTTTTTTTATATAATCTTTTATATGATTTTCTATTTGAATATATATTTTTTCATTTTTATTTATATTTAATGAAGAAAAAATCAAATTTTTACCTCCTATATTAAAATTAATATTAATTATATTAAATTATTAAAAGAGCCTTATAGTAATAATTTTATTCTATAACTGGCTCTTTTTTATGATTTAAATATAATTTCTAATTTTCATGCTTTCCCCATTTTTAACATATACTCTAGGAATTCTTTTCTTAAGCATGCAAACAACTTCATAATTTATAGTTCCCATTGATTCAGCTATATCATCAACTGTTATTTTTAAATTTTCTTTTTCTCCTATTAATATTACTTCATCATTAACTGTTACATTTTCTATGTGAGATACATCAATCATACATTGATCCATGCAAATTTTCCCAATTACATTGGCAAAATGACCATTAATTATTACTTTAGCTTTTCCACTTAACAATCTAGAATATCCATCTGCATATCCTATTGGCAATGTTGCTATTTTACTTTTTTTAGAAGTTATAAATGTTCTCCCATAACTTATACTCATATTTTTATCCAACTCTTTTAAATGAGCAACTTTAGTTTTTAGTGTAAGGACAGGCTTTAAATTAAGCTTATCTTTTTTTACTTCATTTGATGGATAATATCCATACAAAATTATACCAGCTCTTACTGCATCTAAATAAGTGTCTGGTAAATCAATAATAGCACCACTATTAGCAACGTGTTTTAAAGGAATAGTTATTCCCATTTTTAAAAGTTCATTATAAAACATTTTTAATTTACTAAATTGAACATACGTATACTCTTTATTCTCTTCATCAGAAGTGGCAAAATGTGTAAATAATCCTTTAACTTCAATTCCTTCTAAAGAACATATTTCTTTAACTAACTCCAAACTATTCTTATTAGGCAAAAAACCTATTCTTCCCATACCAGTATCAATAGCAATATGGATTATAGCTTTTTTACCTAAATCTATTGCAATATTAGATAATTGTTTTGCATACTCTAAATTATATACTGTTTGCTCTATATCGTTTTCTATAATTTCTTGTGCGAATTCTAAAGGAGTGTATCCTAAAATTAAAATAGGTGCTTCTATATTATTATGTCTAAGCTCCATAGCTTCTGTTATCATAGCTACTGCAAAAGATGTAGCACCATTTTCTAATAAAATAGGTGCAATATCTATAGCTCCATGTCCATATGCATTAGCTTTTATTACTGCCATTATTTCTTTATTTCCTACTAAATTTTTAACCTGCTTCATGTTGTATGCAATTGCATCTAAATCTATTTCAGCCCATACAGGTCTAATATTCATTTCCATTCTACACCTCTTAAACTATATATAAAATTTTATAATAATTAACTATATTTATTATAATACCATTATATAAAATTTAAAAAAAATTGAAAGAACCACTATATGTATAAAATTTGTTTATAGTGGTTCAATGTAAAAAATAAACCTACCTAAGCAAGGTAAGTTTTTACTAATTCTTCAAGAATTAATTGATGGTTGTTTAATACCATCTCTAAGTAATGTTATTATTTCTTTACAAAGTTTTGGATTAAGATATAACACATCTGCATCATATGCTATATCATGTATTGTTAGTATTTCACAAGCATTTCTGAATAATAAAATATTTGTTATATCAATAACCTTGTTCACATAACTCACCAACAATAATATTTCTATATTTATTTTATTAAAATAATACAAATTTGTTACTTATTATTTAAATCTTTACTTTCATTTAATAATTTTTTAAAACAATTTATTG
>NZ_WHJC01000250.1 GCF_009295725.1 Clostridium tarantellae | reverse complement strand
GTGTTAATAGTTAAATTAAAATTATAAAGAATAAGATTATCATTAGTTATATCACCATAAAATTTTATTGAATTTTCTCCAGTTTTTAATGGAATGGTAATTTGAAATTCACCAAAATCATTATCAAAAGTCATTGGTAAGGTGTAATTTTCAATATTTGAATTATTATTTGTATCTACAAACAATATATTAGATTTACTAGGACTTTTATATTGTAAATATAAATCATAAAAATCAGATACAGCTACATTTAAATTCAGAGTAACTTCACCTTTGTTTTTTCCACCTATATCACTTACTAATTTATTTACTTTGTCTATCATAGCTTCCGAAGTTGTGATTCCATCTGAAAAATTATAATTTTTTATAGGATTACTAGTATTTAAACTTAAAGTTAACTCATCTATCATAGGACCTTCTTTCATATTACGATCTCCATGTATTTTAATTGAATTATTTCCATATTTTAAACTTATAGGTATAACAAATGTTTTTGATGAATATTCTGTCATTGGTAAAACAAAAGTATTTTTTATAGCAACATTATTAATGGTTAATTTTAATTTTCGTGCACTTCTTAAACTCATGTAGTTTAAAGTCATATCATATAAACCACTTTGTAATACTTTTACATTAACAATAGCATAACCATTTCCAAATCCTCCTATTCCTTCAACAAACTTAGTTTGTTTATCTAAGCTAGCGCCTTTTAATAAAAGAGCTTTTTCCATAGGAAAGGTTTGTATTAATTCATTATCTGAAATTGTAAAAGAACCTAATAATGGTGGAGGAAAGTTAATATCATTAATTTTAACAAAACTTAATATATTTTCTCCACTATTAAATTTAATTTTTATTGTTAGAGATTTTGAATCAATGGTATTTTCACTTTTAGTAGGAGAAAACAGTATTTTACTTTCAATAATTTCATTATTTAATTTTAAATTAATATAGCTATTATCCTTTGATAAATATTTAATAGTTAAATAATATATACCTTCACTTTCAATATTTATTTTTACAGTAGCAAAACTTTCATCATCACCTTTAATTAAAGAAAGAAAATCTTCAGGATAATCTAATATATTAGCATTAGTTAATATAGCATTTAAAAAATTATAGGTGGTGATTTTAGGAGTTTTATTAATATATATTTTCCCTAAACTAGGAGCATTAATTGAATTATCTCCATGAAATTTAATAGTATTGTCTCCTTTTTTTAATACTACTGGAACTGCAAAGTTTTTAGAAAACTCCTCTTTTAAATCATCTGTTTTAGGTAGAGTATAAATAGTTCCAGTATTTTCACCATTAATATCTATAATTAAATTTTTATTATTACCATCAGTTAAATATTCAATAAGCAAATTATAAAAACCATCCATTTCAACATTTGCTTTTATAGTTACAGAACCATCTTCATTACTTCCACCTAATCCATCAACAAAATTAGAGGAAAAAGTAGCCTTTTTTGCTCCATTTTCAACTTTCCCATTAACTGCATAATATATTCCCTCTGGTAAACTGACAACTTCTTTAAATTTACTAATTCTAACTTTACCAAGTTTAGCTACTAAATCTGATCCATTACCATAAAATTCAATAGTATTATTTCCTTTAGTTAAAAGAATTTTAGGAACAACAAATACATTAAAAGTATTATGATAAGGATTTTCTAATAAAGGTAAATAATAAGTTTCTTTAGTGGATTTATTATTGACAGTTACTCTTAACGGACTATCTACATTTAATGGGATATATTGTATATTTAAATCATAGAAATCTTCTGTGTCTATTTTAACGGTTAAAATAGCAGTTCCATTCTTTTCAGTACCTATATTTTGCACAAAATTTTTATTTAAGTCTATGGTAGCACCATTTTTCAAATTAGCATCAACTAAATTATAAGTAAACTTAGATACAGGAGTGAAAGTAGGTTTTATATCTATATCGTATATATCTGGTGCATAATCTGCTCCATTTCCATAAAATTCAATAAAATTATCTCCATCATTTAAAACAACATTTATATTATATGCAATAGTAGGAGTGTTAGAAGGAGGAATACTATATATAGTTTCGGTGGTGATACCATTTATGTTTATTAAAAGAGATTTTCCTTCAGTGGAAAGTACTAGGCCTAAAGTATATTCAGTATATTCTTCTGCAAAATAATATAAAGTATAAGAACTATTATCAGGGCCACCAATAGGACCTATATTACCTGCTTCATAGTAATCAGCTCCATTAAGAAATAACCCTTCTTTTATTCTTGGAGTTATTGGATAATTAAGGTCTACATAAATATCTCCAAAATCAGGGGCTAATTCATCATCATGTCCATAAATTTTTATAGTATTTTCTTTAGCATTTAAATTTATAGGTATATTAAAAATATCTCTAAATCCACCTATAGTAGTATAAACTTTACCTGTCCATTGTCCATTTACATCTATTAAAAATTTTCTATTATTTCTATAAACTATTCTTAAAACATATTGTCCTTCATATTTCACATAAATATCCTGTGTAAAGTAGCCTTTATTTTTTCCACCAAGAGAGGTGATTAAATTAGTTTTTTTATCTAAAGTTGCTGAACCACCTAATTTTGCACTATCTATATCATAAACATCTTGTATGGTTGGAAGTTTTTCCCAAGAAAAAACAAAAAATGAGGTTAAGAAAGAAATTAAATTAGGTGCTAAATCTGTTCCATTTCCATGAAATCTTAATGTGTTATTTCCACTATTTAATTTTACAGTAAATTCAAAGACTTTCGTATCATTAATAGCTAGCCCTTTAGTTGGTGGTAATGAATATATTATAGTATTAGTATTTATACCATTTACATCAACTTTTAAAGATAAATTACTTTTAGTTCCTAAATAACTTAAGAATACTTTGTAATAAGCATAATTAGCAACATTAATAGCCACCGTTACTGAACCATTTTCAGTACCACCAATATTTGAAACAAAGAATTTACTTTCATCAAGCTTAGCTCCATTTTCTAGTATTCCTTCAGTTAAATTTTGTGTTAAAGGTGGTAAATTTAATATGAAGCTATCTAAATCTGGAGCAGGATTTTTACCATCTCCATGAAATTTAATTGTATTATTTCCACGTTTTAAGCTAACTGGTAAAATAAAAGCTTTTGATATAAAACTATCAGTTTCAGGCAAAGTATATATGGTGTTATCTTTTTCATTATTTACATCTACTTTTAAATTTAAATTAGATAATTTGGCAATATATTTAATAGTCATGTAATATATGGCAGTATCTCTTATATATATTTCAACAGTTACTGTACCATCTGTGGTTCCTCCTAAGGCTGTTGCTAGAAGAGTTTCTTTATTATAATTAGCTCCATTTGAATAACTACCTGCTATAGCTATGCTTTTAAAATAAGAATTATCTGAAGTTGCCAATGTGGTTGTAACCATAGGTGAACTTTCTGTTTCATTAAAAATAAGTGTTACCTTACTAAGATTAGGAGCTAAATTAATTCCATCTCCATGAAATTTTAAGGTATTTAATCCTTCATTTAATATAACTGAAATATTAAAAATTTTTGTAGCATCTATTTCCCATCCAGGAGTAATAGGAACTTTATAAATTTCTTCTAGCTCTTTTCCATTAACTTCTATTGTTAAAGGTCTATTAAAGTCAGCAGCTAAATAATAAATTGCTAAATTATAAATACCATATTTTTCTACATTTACACTTAAAGTTACAGATCCATCTTTTTCTCCTCCAAGAGCTGTAATAAAGCCAGTGGAATAATCAAATAATGCATCATTTTCTAAAATTCCTGTAGAAAGGTTATAGGTTTCTAATTCAGAAGTAGAGGTTATCTTTACAGAAGGAGTAACTACAGGAT
The DNA here is from genome assembly GCF_009295725.1 of Clostridium tarantellae. Classification (GTDB taxonomy): domain Bacteria; phylum Bacillota; class Clostridia; order Clostridiales; family Clostridiaceae; genus Sarcina; species Sarcina tarantellae. The sequence continues at coordinate 1,159 of NZ_WHJC01000250.1, read as the reverse complement.
TAAAATCTAAGCTTTGGGTACTATTTGATTTAACTAAATAAGAACCAAATGGTACATTAAGAAAATTATATGTTCCAAAAGAATTAGTTTGCGTAAAGGCTACAGGAGTTTTTATATTATTTTCTATTTTATAAAGAATAACATCTGCCTTAGAAATAGCATTACCTAAATTGTCAGTTATTGTTCCAGATATAGAACCAGCACTTATATTTGGATTAAAAGTTAATAGCTTATTAAAGCTATAAATTCTTTTGCTTTTTACTGTAATACTTTCTTCATGACTTATGTGAGTGAGAGAATATATTAAAATTTTATAGTTTCCAGGTAAGAGTTCATTAAAAAAGAAAGTACCTTGATTATCTGAATAGGTTATACTAAATAAATTAGAGTTTTCATTTTCTTTATACAAAGAAATTATAGCCCCTGAAATAACATTATTATTAATATCTTTTAAAGTACCACTTATAGCGCCTAAAAAGGCATTAGCATCACTAGATAAAGTAAAGTTTATAAATTTATTTTCTCCTTTTTTTAATGTAAAGGATGGAGATTGATTTACCACCTTATCTGTGGCAGTAGTTAATATAGTATACATAGAACTAGAGGGTACTATACTTATTACATATTTTCCATTTTCATCTGTTCTTACACTAGCTAAGGATTCAAGGGAACTATTTATTAATTTAACTAGGGCATTTTTTATAGGATTATTTAATGTATCCACTACTATCCCTGAAATAGCAGAACCAACATTTAACTCTCTTTCATTAGTAGCAAGAACAATATCAGCTTTTATATCTAAATTATTTGAAAAGACTTCTATATTATTTGATTTTCCTAAATTATAGTTATCACGTCTTATTTGCATATAAATCCTCCTAAATTTTAAACTAAGGTCATAATATATATTATGAATTTAATTACAAATAAGTGATTTAAAGGTTGGAGTATTTAGCTATTTATATTTTTTCTGAAAAAATATCATAAAAAAGCATTTAGTAAAAAATTTAATCTTTATAGAACCATTTTTACTAAATGCTAATGAAAATATTATATTGTATATATAAAATTGAAATTATCAATACAACAAAATTTTCAAATCCTCTTTTATAAAAAATATTTTTATACTCAACTAGATAACTGTTTAATGTTTTAATTA
>NZ_WHJC01000249.1 GCF_009295725.1 Clostridium tarantellae | reverse complement strand
TTGTAGTTACTAATATGACATTACCACCAGAGCAACTGATAATGTTTTATTCTAACAGAGGAACTATGGAAAATTTCATTAAAGAAAGTAAAAATGGATTTGCTTTAGATTCAATGAGTAGTACTAGCTTTTTAGCTAATGCAAATAAACTTCAATTAAGCCTACTAGCTTATAATTTCAATAATTGGTTTAGACGATTGGCTTTATCAAATAAAAGCAAAACTAATAGAATTCAAACACTAAGATTAAAATTAATAAAGATAGCGGCTAAAATTGTTACTAGCGCAAGATATATAACTTTTAAACTTTGTAGTAGTTGTCCTTACAAAGAAGAGTTTATGAATATATTAAATAATATAGGTGCCTTAAAGGCTCTGCCGTGATATGAAAAATATATAATTTAATATCGAAAAATAAGGAATTTCCGCAAGTCCGTAGGGATACTTTACCCTTTTTAGATATATAAAATAAAATTTATAAATTTTCTATGCTAAAATAAAAATTCTTTAAAAAAATAAACACCAAACCATATATTTAGATATTTTTATCTTCTAAAAAATAGTTTGGTGAATAATTCGGGATTAATTTTAAAAAAATAATAAAAAAATGAATAATTAATTGTAACAAATTTAGATGTTAGTATATAATTTAAAATGATTAAATAATTTAATAATTAACATTTAGTGCAAGGTGGTGTTATAATTGGAACTTAGAAAAACCGCAATGGTTAATATTTTAGGAATAGCACTTTTATCATTAATAATATTTATAGGAGGGTTATTTTTTCTATAAATAAATAGTTTAGAGTTAAAAATAAGAAAATAGTTAAATTAATTTAAGATATTTAATAGACACATTTATAAAAGAGGGGTACACAGATGAGTATATTAACAGTTAAGAACATGAGCCATGGTTTTGGTGATAGAGCAATATTTGAAGATGTATCATTTAGACTTCTAAAAGGAGAACATGTTGGTCTTATTGGAGCTAATGGAGAAGGAAAATCTACTTTTATGAACATAATCACAGGTAAATTAATGCCTGATGAGGGAAAAATAGATTGGAGTAATAGAGTAAGAGTTGGATACATGGATCAGCATGCACAACTTGAAAAAGGAAAAACTATAAGAGATGTACTTAGAGAAGCTTTCCAATATTTGTTTGATATGGAAAATGAAATGAATGAGCTTTATGGAAAAATGGGCGAAATGGATGAAGATGAAATGAATAAAGCTCTAGAAAAAACTGCTATAATTCAAGATACATTAGATAATAATGGTTTTTATATTATTGATGCAAAAGTTGAAGAGGTTGCAGGTGGTTTAGGATTAAGAGATGTAGGGTTAGATAAAGATGTTACAGATTTAAGTGGTGGACAAAGAACCAAAGTATTATTAGCTAAATTACTTTTAGAAACGCCAGATATATTACTTCTAGACGAGCCTACTAACTATTTAGATGAAGCTCATATAGAATGGTTAAAGATTTATTTACAAAAATATGAAAATGCATTTATATTAATATCACATGATATACCATTCTTAAACAGTGTAGTTAATGTTATATATCATGTAGAAAATAGATTATTAACAAGATATACTGGAGACTATGAAAACTTTAAGAGAGTGCATGAAGCTAATAAAAAGCAGTTAGAAGCAGCTTATGAAAGACAGCAACAAGAAATAGCTAAACTTGAAGATTTCGTAGCAAGAAATAAAGCAAGGGTTGCAACAACTGGTATGGCAAGAGCTAGACAAAAGAAACTAGATAAGATGGACAGAATTGAATTAGCAGCAGAAAAACCAAAACCAGAGTTTAATTTCAAAGTTGCTAGAACTTCAGGAAAATTAATATTTGAAACAAGAGATTTAGTGATAGGATATAATGAGCCATTAAGTAAACCTCTAAACCTAAGAATGGAAAGAGGTCAAAAAATAGCTTTAGTTGGTGCTAATGGTCTTGGAAAATCAACATTATTAAAAAGTCTTATGGGACTTATAAAGCCAATAAGTGGAGAAGTTGAAACTGGAGACTATCAAGAAATAGGTTACTTTGAGCAAGAGATAAAAGAAGCTAACTATAATTCTTGTATAGAGGAAGTTTGGAAAGACTTCCCTTCATACACACAATACGAAGTAAGATCAGCATTAGCTAAATGTGGATTAACAACTAAGCATATAGAAAGCTCAGTTGTTGTATTAAGTGGGGGAGAGCAGGCTAAGGTTAGACTTTGTAAGTTAATAAATAGACAAACAAATATACTAATACTAGATGAGCCTACAAATCACTTAGATGTAGAAGCTAAAGATGAATTAAAAAGAGCTTTAAAAGAATATAAAGGAAGTATACTTTTAGTATGTCACGAACCTGAATTCTATAAAGATGTTGTAACAGATATATGGAATTGCGAAGAATGGACTACACTTATCTGCTAATATAAAATAAAACCCTATGGATTTTTCCATAGGGTTTTATTATTTGAAATTATGTTTTTCTAAAAGTAGTTCAATAGCTTCATCTAGTAATTTACTTCTGTCAATTCTTGTTTTTTGTTTTAAAGCATTTAATTTTTTTAATAAATCTTTATCTACTGAGGTTGCGAGACGTGCTCTATTAACAAGTTCACCCATAAAAAATCCTCCATATAAATAAATAGTGATTATATAATACTATAAATTGAAAATTTTGTATATAAAAATAAACTATGACATATACTATCATAGTATGACATACAAAAAAGAAGGGATGAGAAACTAAATGAAAAAGATAGCTTGTTATATAAGGTCTTCTTCGAATAAAGAAGATCAAAATAGAGCATTGGAACAACAAGAATTGTTATTAAAAAATCATTACAAAGATAGAGATATTATATTTTATAGCGATGTTTGTACAGGAACTAGTTTTAAAAGAGCTGGATTTCAAAAATTAATGTATGATGCTGGATTAAACTTAAAAAAATTAAATGATGGAAGAATAACATTTGAAGCAGACCAGTGGAGAGAACCACTTTTTGAAGAAATAGCAGTTATAAATGCATCAAGATTTAGTAGAAGTGTTTCAATAATAGAAGTTTTAAGGGTTTTATGGGATTATAAGAAAATTAATGTTTATTTCGTAGATATTATGAAGAATAGTAATAATCCTAATGATTTACCTTTATTAAATATGTTTTTCGCAATGGCTGAAAATGAGGTTATTGAAACTTCTAAAAGAACTAAAAGGGGTAATAGTATATCTATAATGCAAAATAGAATAAGAAATGTAAGTATTTTTGGTTTTGATTTTGATAGAAATAATAACAAATTAATTTTAAATGAAGAAGAAGCTAAAATAGTTAAGTTTATTTATAAAACATCTTTAACTAATGGATTAAAAAATACAGCTAAAATAGTTAATGAATTAGGATATAGAACTAAAAAGGGTAACTTGTGGAGTGATAGCACTATAAAAACATTAATTACTAATCCTAAATATAAAGGGTATAATGTTAGAAATAAATTTAATAGTGTTAATTTATTTACCGATAGTAAGGTCAAATATGTAAGAAAAGAAAATTGGGTTATACAAAAATCAGAAGATATTGAAGCTATAATTTCGGAAGAATTATGGCAAGAAGTACAAAATGCTTTGAAAAATAGGTGTTTGAATGGGAATAGAGGAATAAATTCAAATAAATATGATACTAAAGGAAAACTTATTTGCAAAATATGTGGTTCATCTTATAATAGGGCGGTTGAAAAAGCAATAAAGAATAAACCAATAGGGCAACATTATTTAATTTGCATGAAAAAGAAAAAATTTACTAAAGATGTTTGTAATTCAGAAAATATAAATATAGAAACCTTGAATAATTATATAGAATTACAATGTTTAAATTATTATAAAAGGATAAAGTTTATGATAGATATAAAAATTATAAAACTTAAGAATGATATAGAAAAAATAAGTAAAATTGACAGAGAATATATAAATAAGAGAGTTATTAATTATAGAAAATTTATAAGTGAAATAAATAATTTAATAGATGAAAATATAGAAAAGGAATTAAATGAAAAAGAACTTTTAAAGCTATCAGAGAAGAATCAAAAAAATGAAATAAAGGCTAAAGAATTAAAAATAGAAATAGAAGAATTGGAGTTAATAATATCAAATAAAAAAGATTATATAAGGGATATAAATAAAAGAATAAAAATATTAGAAAAAGAAAGATTAGAATTAAAGGAGGAAAAAATTGAAAGAAAAGAGTGGCTTGAAAGAGTAGAGTACATAATTGTTGGCGGAAAAAAAGATTTAAAAACTATTTACAAAGTATAATATTTTGGAGGGTTTTATCCATGTATATTAATATACATGGATAAAGCTATATATAACTTCTTTATAACAAGAAAAATTATTGTTAAAATAAATTGATTATATGAAATTTAAGGAGTAAAAATAATGAAATTTAATGGATTAATACCAGAACTATCAGTAAGTAATATTGAAGAATCTAAGAAATTTTACATTGATATTTTAGGATTTAAGTTAGAATATGAAAGAGTTGAAGATAAGTTTGCTTTTTTATCACTAGGAGATATTCAGATTATGATAGAAGAAGTAAATGATTATTGGAATACTGGAGAGTTAACATATCCATTTGGTAGAGGAGTTAATTTTCAGATGGAAGTACCTAATGTTGATTTAATAAAAGATAGTCTAATTAAAAATAATATAAAATTATTTAGAGATATAACTTTAAGTGAATATGAGTGTAATGGAGTGGTTATAGTACAAAAAGAATTTCTAGTGCAAGATTTAAATGGGTATTTATTAAGGTTTTGTTCTGAATAAATTATGAAAAATATAATAATGATTTTATGCTGAAATTTTGGGTGAATATATTTAAACAAGTTAAGATAAATAAATATAAAAATAATAATAAACCCGAATTATTCACCAAACTATTTTTTAGAAGATAAAAATATCTAAATATATGGTTTGGTATTTATTTTTTTAAAGAATTTTCATTTTAGCATAGAAAATTCTTTAAATTTTATTTTATATA
>NZ_WHJC01000248.1 GCF_009295725.1 Clostridium tarantellae | reverse complement strand
ATAAAACAGAGAGTGATTTTAATAAAGATTATTTTTTTCATATGTTAGAATTTATAAATTTTATTAATGAAATTAAATCACCAGAACAAATTGTAAAAAATATAGATACACTTTTAGAAAATGAAAGAGAAAAAAGAATTTTTTTTAAAAGATACAATAATAATTATACATTAGAAGAAATTGGAATAGAAGAAAATTTAACTCGTGAAAGAGTAAGACAAATATTAAAAAAAGCAAATGATAGTTTAAGTAGTTTTTTAAAAATAAATAAATTTAATATAGCATTGCAATTGAAATATATAAGTAAAGACATGTGTTCAGTAAAAGATTTATATGAAATTTTTGGACAAGATAAAATTTTTTATATAAATAGTTTAATAAAAATGAATGATTTAAGTTTATCTTTCGTAGAATCATTAAACTTAATAATGTTTAAATCTGAAAACACTTTAGATGAAAAAATAAAAGTTATAATAAACTCACTTCCTGAAAATTTTAAATTATGTAATTATATTGATCATTTAATTTATAAATTAAAACAATTAGAAATAAAAGAAGTAACTATAGAACAAATAAAAGATTTATTATTAAGTTATGAATTTAATATATATGGTGAATATTGCTTTAAAAATAAAATTACAATTATTAAAGCTTGTGAATTAATATTTAAAGAATACTTAACTAAACCATTAAGAATAGATGAAAAAGGAATTAATATTATTAAAAATTTAGTTTATAATCATTTAAATATAACTTTAGATAGTAATGATAGAGCATTAGAAAGTAGAATACGAGATATAGAATCAGTTTTATTAGTTGATAAACTTACTTTTATGCATATAAGTCATATTAATATAAGTAAAAAAACAATAATTTATATAAAAAGTTTATTAAAAGAAGCTTTTAATAAAAGAGAAGTAATAAATGCTGGTTATCTTTTTGAAAATAATAAAGAGTTAATGATAAAAAATAACATAAATAATAAATACATTTTATATTCATTAATACATTATTATTATGGTGAAAATTATTCTGTTGGAAAAGGAAATACTTTAGACATATATATAGATAAAGATATTGAATATTCTAGAGAAAATATGATAATAAACATTTTAAAAGAAAATAAAAAAATGATTTCTAAAGATAGATTTATAAAACTTACAGGATGGTCACCTTTTAAAATTGAAGATACTATAAGTAAATCAGATTTAATAATAAGACTTGGAAATAACATAACTACATTAGATTATTTGAAAATAACAGAAGAAGAAAAAACTAAAATATCTTTAATATTAAATAGATTATTTAAAAATAAAGGCTTTACAACATCTTATTTAATTTTAAATTCACTAAAAATAGATATAGAATTAACTACACTTATAAAAAGACTAAATATAGATTCTAATGAAAAAATAGCTGCATTAATAAAAAAAATGTTTAATAATATAAAAGGTCATACTCAATTTTTATATAATGAAAATTGTGAATATACTAGTTTTGAAGATGTGATAATAAAAAAGTATAGAGGAATTTTTACTAAAGAAGATATTAAAAAATATATATATGAATATGGTTATAAAGATATGATGGCTTCAACTATTATTAATAATAATATTGATAGCAATAAATTTTTAGAAATATCAGCTAATGAATTAATAAATTCTTATGATTTTAATATAAGTGAAGAAATAATGAATAGGGTAGTTAAATATATAGAAAATATATTTGAAAATGAAGATTATATAAATTTATCTAGTTTGTCAGAAAACTATAAAAATGAATTACCTAAAATTCAATACAGTTGGAATATTTATTTAATAAGAAGTATTCTAGTGAAAAAAGGATATAGAAAAATAAATAGAACTTATACAGATGCTAGATATGAAAAATTAATACTTGTTAAAAATAATAGCAATATAAAAACCTTTGATGAATTATTATATAAAATTTTAAAAAATAATTATACTGGTAAAATGAATGAGGTTGATATATATGATTATTTTACAAAACTTGATTTAGTATGTAAACATGAAGATAAATTTGATAAAAAAATTCCTTTTGATCTTAAAAATTCAGGAAAAATAAATATAGATACATTAGGTAAGATTTATTTACTTAATTAAACAAATTTTATCTAGTCTTTCTTAAACTTTAAATAAATCTAAGTAAATAAGTGTCAAAAAGTAGTTTTATTAAATATATTATTTTATAGAAATTTTAATAAAACTGATAATTTATAAAAATGTATAAGAATTTTTAGCATATATCTATATACATTTTAACTGACAACTTTTAATATTTATTAAAGTTTTGAAAGAGAGGTCATATGAAAAAAATAAAAGATAGAAAGTTTTTGAAATTTAATATAGTTTATATAAGTGCATTGTTATTTTCATTAATTATTTTTATTTTAGGAGTATTTTTTACAGATACATTTAAATCATCTGTAAATAGAATTTATACTGAAATTATGAATAAATTTTCTTGGGTGTATTACTTACTTATGCTTATATTTATGTTTATTTGTATATGGGCTATTTTTAGTAAATTTAAAAATATAAAATTAGGAGAGGATGATTCTAAACCAGAATTTTCTAATATTAGTTGGTTTTCAATGTTATTTAGTGCTGGTATTGGAATAGGTTTAGTATTTTGGGGTGTAGCTGAACCATTAACCCATTATAATAATCCTTTAAATGTAGAACCATTAAGTAATGCTGCTAGAGAATTTGCTATGACTAAGTCTATGTTGCACATAGGAGTATCAGCTTGGGCTTGTTATGGAGTTTTAGCTCTTGCATTAGCATATATACATTTTAGGAAGAAAAAACCTATACTAATTAGTAGTTTATTAATTCCATTAGTAGGAGAAGAAAAAGCTACTGGACTTTTAGGAAAAGTAATAGACATTTTCACAGTATTTGCTACAATGGCAGGAATAATTACTTCTTTAGGAATGGGCACTCTTCAAGTTAATAGTGGATTAAATTATTTATTTAATATACCTGAAAGTAAAAGCATTCAAATATGTATAGTTGTAGTTATAACAATATTATTTCTTATATCAGCTTGTTCAGGTGTGAAAAAAGGAATTAAATTTATATCTAATACAAATATGTTTTTAGCAGCACTTTTATTTTTATTAGCAGTTTTAGTAAGTCCTTTAGGGGATATAATTTCAAATACATTAATTGGTTTAAAGGGTTATGCCATTGAATTATTAACCAAAAATAATAATATTTTTGTAAAAGGTGATTGGTATAATAAATGGACTTTATTTTACTGGGGATGGTGGATAGCTTGGGCACCATCAGTAGCTATATTTATAGCTAGAATTTCTAAAGGAAGAACTATAAAAGAATTTATAATAGGAGTTCTAATAATTCCTGGTGCTGCCTGTATGACTTGGATGACTGTATTTGGTACTTTAGGGTTAAATGCTCCTATAGAAATTGGAAAAATAGCTATACAAAAAGTAGAAACTGCTATGTTTGTTGTTTTTCAGCAATATCCATTAGGATTTTTAATGTCTTTAATAGCTATAATATTATTATTTACATTCTTTATAACTAGTGCAGATTCAGCAACTTATGTATTAAGCATGATAGTATCTAATGGAAAGACTGAAGTTAAAAATTCAAAAAAGATAATCTTAGGTATAATACAATCTGTATTAACTTTAATATTATTATTTGTTGGTGGTTTAGAAATGGTACAAAATGCATCAATAATAATGGCTCTGCCCTTTGGAATAATAATGGCAATTTGTATCATGGGATTTGTTAAATCATTAATAAAAGAAAAAGTAGAAAAGAAAATTAAAATTACAAATAAAAATAATATTAGCGATATAATATAAAGAATTTAAATATTTAAAGTTAAAATAATAATTTGTATAAAAAACAATTGTAAAATTTCTAAATTATAGAAGTTTTACAATTGTTTTTATTTCTTCTTCATTTTCATTTATATTTAAAATATCTTTTTTAAAAAATTTTAGTTCATAAATAACTTTTAAAAACAAACTTCCTCTTCATTGAAAATAAATTTGAATAAAAATTTTATAAATAAATAGTTAATATTTTGGGTTGCTTGTATAAATACAAGCTTTTATGGATATATTGTAAAGTTTTCTTAATCCTATTAAAAGAAGTGTAATATAATATTTAAAATAAATAAACATTAAATAAACAGCCCTTTGGCTGATGTTGATTTATTTTAAATATTATATTTTTTATAGAAATACATAGGATTAAAAAAATTATAAATTATTTCTAAAAATTAATTTAATTAGTTAAATATGAAATGTATAAATGATTCTAGTATTTAATCACTAAAAAATTAAGTTGTTTTTTAAAAGTTATACTTAAAACTTTATTAGACAAGAAATAAAAATAAGATTAAAATATATTTGCAAAAGAAATTTAAAAGGTTATTTTGCAAAATTAGAAAACGTTTTAAAAGGAGAGTTTTATGAATAAACACAAGAAAAACAAAACAAGTAAACTACTTACATTATTTATGACAATGTTTTTGTCAGTAACTTTATTATTAGCTTATGGTAAAAATTACAATGTAAAAGCTTTGCAAGCTAATAATAAAGTTTCTTATAGTTTATGTAATGAAGAGAATAAAAATGTAATGGATGTAAGTTACATAAATGTAGGACAAGGAGATTCAGAATTAATTCAAGTTAATGGTAAAAATATTCTGATTGATGCAGGGCCAAGAAAGTCTTCTAAAGCTGTTATAGAGTATTTAAAATCACGTAATATAACTACTTTAGATTATGTAGTGGCTACTCATCCACATGAAGATCATATTGGAGCAACTAAATAGTTGTTAAAAATATAGTCAGATATATTTTTGATAAAAAGCTCCCTACGTTCGTAAAGAGCGTAGAGTGGTAGATACATTCTACCTAAAACTCCTTTAACTGCTGGAAGTTCCTAAAGCTACATTAACTACAACGTAAGGATGAAATAAGCCTAAGCGTGAATGTTACGAAAGTATAAAAAATAATGTAGATGGTGCAAGGTTAAATC
>NZ_WHJC01000247.1 GCF_009295725.1 Clostridium tarantellae | reverse complement strand
CTTTATAATAAAAATATTAATATTTTATATAATAAAAAACTACTAAAAAATAACTTTTATTTAGCCAACACCAAATAAAGAAATATTTAAGTAGTTTTTACTATATTTTTTTATTTTAAATAAACTTTTCCTTCTTCTAATTTTTCTATTATAGCTAAAGATTCAACTCTTATACCCATATCTTCTAAAACTTGTCTACCTTCTTGAAAGCCTTTTTCTATAACTATTCCAACACCAACTACATTAGCTCCAGATTGTTGCACTAAATCTATCATTCCTTTAGTAGCACATCCTTTAGCTAAGAAATCATCTATAATTAATATTCTTTCACCCTTTTTTAAAAACTCTTTTCCAACTCTAACTTTATAATCTTTTTTCTTAGTAAAAGAATGTACACTAGATTCAAATACTTCTTTATCTAAATTTAAACTTTCTGTTTTCTTGGCAAAAACCACTGGAATATAATCGAAATATTGAGATGTTATTCCTGCTATAGCTATACCAGATGCTTCTATAGTAAGAATTTTATCTACTTTTTCATCTTTAAATCTATTTTTAAACTCTTTTCCAACCTCATTTAAAAATTTAATATCCATTTGATGATTTAAAAAACAATCAACTTTTAATATATTACCTTTTCTTACTTTTCCTTCATTTAAAATTTTATCTTTTAATAATTTCATATTAATACTCCCCTTCCAAATCATAAAATTAATTTATATTATGTATAATGAAAGCTCATACTAATTACATACATACATAGTTATTTACTTTTAAAATACTTATATTATATAAAAATTCCTAGACTAAAGCCTAGGAATATATAATCAAATATTAAAATAATAAATAACCATATATTCGTAGTTAGGATGTTTAAGGCTTCCTAGTAGAAACGCTTGAACCATATTATCAAGCATATACGAATTTTTCAAAGTATTTTTTCAATTATATCATAAAAATAAAATTTTACATACTTATTTTTATATTTCATCATCAGTAATTTTTCCATCAGAATTATCTACTGGTATTTCATCTCCTAAGAACTTAGGCTCTGGTTTTAAAAATTTAGCATAAATATACGCTTTTACTTGTGCAAGCTTTTCTCTTATTTTATAACTTGCCATACAATCATAATTTCTTTTATCAGAAATAACTCCATAAGCATTTATTCCCATGTTTCTAGCTAAATATAAAGCTCTTGGTAAATGATATTCATTTGTAACAATTATAGCTTTTTTTACTTTAAATATTTCTTTAGCTCTATACATACTGTCATATGTATTAAATCCTGCATGATCTAAAAATACTCTATGTTCTTTAACCCCATATTGCATTATATATTTCTTCATTACACCTACTTCATTATAATCTACATTCCCATGATCCCCTGTTAATAAAAATGTATCACTTATATTTTTATCATGTACATCTAAAGCAGTATCTAATCTATCTTGTAAAATATCTGATGGAGTACCATCATTTCTTACTCCTGCACCTAAAACTATTATAGCATCACTATCTATTGGTAAATCATCTATTGAAGCTATATACTTTTTTCCCTCATCTTGAACTTTATCACTAATGTAAATTACACTAATTATTCCTATTACTAGTGTCCCTATTAGTGCTAATGCTATTTTTTTTATAATTTTCAACATAATTTATAGATTGTTAATAAAAAATAAAATTCTCTAATATCTTTATTTGTTATTGAATTTTTCTTTTATAACAACCAAACCTCCCATTTTAATAATTTACAAAAAAAATTTAATTTTTATAAACAAAACTAATTTATATCTATTATTTAAACAAGGGATATAATAAGAATATTAATTCTTATTACTCCCTATGTAATAACATAATTTAAACTTATTATCTTTTTTATATCTTAGAATGATTTAAAATAAACTTTAACATTCCCCAAGCTACAGGTACAACATCTTCTTTGCTAATATTTGATAAATCATGCCCACTTGTATCTAAAGTTAATAATTCAACATTATTATTATATTTTTTTAATTTTTCATATAACTTTATAGAATTTTCATAAGGCACTATATTGTCCATCTTACTATGGATTATTAAAGTATCTACCTCTTCACCATCTATATAATTTATAACACTATATTCTTCTATTACCTTTTGTTTGTTTTTTACTTTTTCTGCTTTTTTTATTATTTGATTTAAATCCCAACCAGCTTTCCCCATATCTAATGTACTCAAATCTGTGGGACCAAAAAAATCAATTATATAATCAACATCTGTTGGGTAAGCTGATAATTCTAAAGCTCCTGAATACATTGGTTTTGGTGTATATGCTGCCATTAATGATAAGTGTGCTCCTGAAGATACTCCAATAATCCCCACATTGCCATTTAGCCCATATTCACTTTCATTTTTATGAATCCATCTAATAGTGTCTTTTATATCTGAAATTTGTTTATCAAAACTTAATTCATCCTTCATTAGCTCATAAGAAGTACTTATTACAGTAAATCCTTCATCTCTAAATGCATCTAATAAAGGAGCTAAAAATTTTGGAATACCTTTATTTCCATATACCCAACTTCCTCCATGAACATATAAAATTACTGGAGAACCATTTTTAAGTTTTTTCTTTGGACCATATATATCTAAAGTAAGATTTTTTCCATCTCTTACTTTATAAGTAACATCTTTATAATCCATAGTATCCATCATATCTAATTTTTCCACATCCACTACCTCAGGCATATTTTCTAAAAATCCCATATAATTCTTTGCTATATTAGTAACAATGTTTATTTCAGTTTTAAATGTAAATAATATTATACCAATAATTAAGCAAAAAACTAATAAAATAGCTAATACACCTTTTAAAAATTTTTTCACTTAACCCCTCCTTAAAATAATTTTGTTATTATTTTATCATATTAAATTAATAACAAAACATATTCTTAAAAAACTTAGCTTAATTTTTCTTTTAAATCTCTTAATAAATCTCTTAACTCAGCAGCCCTTTCAAATTGAAGATTTTTAGCTGCATCCTTCATTTCATTTTCATATTGTTTTATTAATTCATTTAAAGGAATATCTCTCTTATTATTATCTTTATCAACTTTATATTTTGATTTTTTCTCTGCTACTTTAGTAGCTTCTATTACATCTCTAACTTCTTTTTTTATACTTTGAGGAGTTATTCCATTTTCTTCATTATATTTAATTTGTATTTCTCTTCTTCTATTTGTTTCCTTTATAGCTCTATCCATAGAATTAGTTATTTTATCTGCATACATTATTACCTTACTCTCTGAATTTCTAGCTGCTCTTCCTATAGTTTGTATTAATGATGTTTCTGATCTTAAAAATCCTTCTTTATCAGCATCTAATATTGCTACTAATGCCACTTCTGGTATGTCTAGTCCTTCTCTTAATAAATTAATTCCTACTAATACATCAACTTCCCCTACTCTTAATTCCCTTATTATTTTCATTCTTTCTATAGTATCAATATCAGAATGCATATAAGTTGCTTTAACTGATAAATCTTTAAGATATTTAGTTAAATCTTCTGCCATTCTTTTAGTAAGTGTAGTTACTAAAATTCTAAAACCTTTTTCAATAGTTTTTTTAATTTCTTCATACAGATTATCAATTTGACCTGTTATAGGTTTTATTAAAATTTCCGGATCAACTAATCCTGTTGGCCTTATTATTTGTTCCGCTATGTTATTTGAGTTATCTAATTCATATTGACTTGGAGTTGCACTTACAAATACTACTTGATTTATTTTTTCTTGAAATTCTGTAAATTTTAATGGTCTATTATCATAAGCACAAGGCAATCTAAATCCATACTCCACTAAAGATTCTTTTCTTGATCTATCTCCCGCATACATAGCTCTAACTTGTGGTAAAGTAACATGGCTTTCATCAATAAACATTAAAAAATCCTCTGGAAAATAATCTATTAATGTTTCAGGTGGTGTTCCTGTAACTCTATTATCTATTATTCTAGAGTAATTTTCTATACCTTGACAGTACCCCATTTCTCTTATCATTTCTATATCATAATTAGTTCTTTGCTTTAATCTCTGAGCCTCTAAAAGTTTATCTTCTTCTGTTAATTCTTTAAGTCTTATTTCAAGTTCATCTTCTATAACTTTAATTGCTTTTTCTAATGTTTCTAATGAAGTAGCAAAATGAGATGATGGTGTTATAGATACATGATTTCTCTCTCCTATTATATTTCCTGTCAAAATATCAAATTCTCTTATTCTATCTATTTCATCTCCAAAAAATTCTATTCTTATTCCTTTAGATGATGAATATGAAGGAATAATATCTAAATTATCTCCTCTTACTCTAAAAGTACCTCTTGAAAAGTTTATATCATTTCTTTCATATTGAAGTTCTATAAGTTTTTTTATAACTTCATCTCTTTCTTTTTCCATACCTACTCTTAAAGATATTGTTAATTTTTTATATTCTTCTGGATTACCTAATCCATATATACATGAAACTGATGCTACTATAATTACATCTCTTCTTTCTAATAATGCTGATGTAGCAGAATGACGTAATTTATCTATTTCATCATTTATGGATGCATCTTTTTCTATAAATGTATCAGTTTGAGCAACATAAGCTTCAGGTTGATAATAATCATAATATGAAACAAAATACTCAACTATATTGTTTGGAAAGAACTCTTTAAATTCTGAACAAAGCTGAGCTGCTAATGTTTTATTATGAGCTAAAACTAACGTTGGTCTTTGTGTTTTTTCTATTATGTTAGCCATAGTAAAAGTTTTGCCTGAACCAGTTACCCCTAAAAGAGTTTGTCCTCTACTCCCTTTATTTATAGAATTAACTAAACTTTCTATTGCTTGTGGCTGATCTCCTGTAGGTTTAAATTTTGAATTTATCTTAAAATTTCCCATACTCTCTTCTCCTTCTTTTAATAGTTAGTGTAAAGTTTCTACACTACTTTTCTTTTTAAAATCTTTATATATCAAGGTTTCGAAAGTTTTTTTGCATAAAAAAACAACGACCCCCTAATTTCATGTTAAAATTGAATCTCAAAACCACAA
>NZ_WHJC01000246.1 GCF_009295725.1 Clostridium tarantellae | reverse complement strand
CATATATAAAATTAAAATCTATTGCTCTATCAATTTGTCTAACTAAATGATTTTTAGGCACAAGAGCTTCTAAACTGTTAAATTCAATTTTAAATCTATTATCAGTATTTTTTTTAGTCATCATATTTATCACCCAATATTATTTTATAAGAAAATGGAAAGGCTGTCGACTTTGTCGACAGCCTGAAGCACTCTTAAAGAGTGCTAAAAAATAAAATCCTACGTATGCCTTTATTAAAAGGCTATTATAATTATATACATATATTAAAATTTATATTCCTATAAAATTAATTATAATTTGATTTTATTTTAAATTCGTTTTAATATTTATATATATTGATAAAATATTAGAAATTTAATTAAAACTAACATATTTTTTAAAATAAAAACAAGATTTTATTATAAGTTTATAAATATTTTAAAATAATAAATACTAACTAATGTAAAAAGGAGATGATATTATGAATTTTATAAAAGTAGGCGCTGCTTCACCTAAGATTAAAGTAAGTGATATTAAGTTTAATATTGAAAATATAAAAAAATTAATCGATGAAGCTATAGAAATTAATACTAAAATTTTAATTTTTCCTGAGTTATGTATAACATCATACACTTGTGCTGATTTATTTACAAATAATAAATTATTAGAAGAAAGTGATTCAGCTATACATCAATTAGTTCAATTTTCTAAGGGAAAAGATATTTTATTTGCTGTTGGAGCACCTCTTCTAATTAATTATTGTTTATATAACTGTGCTTATATAATATTAAATGGTAAAATTTTAGGAATAGTTCCTAAAAGCTATATACCAAACTATTCTGAGTTTTATGAAAAAAGATGGTTTACGGAAGGATTAGGTATTACTAATACTGAAATCCAGTTATCATTTCAAGAAAATATTCCTTTTGGTACAGATTTGTTATTTAAATTCAAAGAGATTTGTTTAGGATTTGAAATATGTGAAGATTTATGGGTAACTATACCTCCAAGTTCTTATTTAAGTATAATGGGAGCAAATATTATAGGAAATCTGTCAGCATCTAATGAATTAGTATCTAAAAGCTCCTATAGAAAGGATTTAATTAGTAATCAAAGTGCTAGAACATTAGGAGCATATATATACTCTTCTGCTGGTGTTCATGAATCTACTACAGATTTATTATTTAGTGGTCATATGTTAGTTGCTGAAAATGGAATTATATTAAAAGAAAATAAAAGATTTAACAGAGAAAATGAACTAATTACTTCTATAATAGATGTTTTTAAATTAAATTCCGAAAGAATGAAAAATATTAGTTTTAGAGCTACTACTACAACTTCTTCAATAAAACCTAGAATTATTCATTTTAAATTTAATAATGTGGATTTAAAAGAATTTGATAGATATGTAGATAAACATCCTTTTGTTCCTAAAAACAAAGCTTTAAGAAATGAACGTTGTGAAGAAATATTAAATATACAATCTTCCGCTTTAGCTAAGCGTTTAGAACATACAAATCTAAACAAAGTAGTTGTTGGAATATCTGGTGGTTTAGATTCTACTTTAGCTTTATTGGTTGTGGTTAAAACTTTTGATATGTTAAATATTCCTAGAAAAAATATAATAACTATAACAATGCCTGGTTTTGGAACAACTGATAGAACATATAATAATGCTTTAACTTTATGTAAAGAGCTTGGTTGTGATTTAAGAGAAATAAATATTGTAAAAGCATCTTTACAACATTTTAATGATATAGGGCATGATCCTTCTATCCATGATATTACATATGAAAATGTTCAAGCTAGAGAAAGAACTCAAATACTTATGGATATAGCTAACAAAGAAGCAGGACTTTTAATAGGTACAGGTGATTTATCTGAATTAGCTTTAGGATGGTGTACATATAATGGTGATCATATGTCTATGTATTCTGTAAATTGCTCTGTTCCTAAAACATTAGTTAGGTATTTAGTTAGATATTTTGCAGATTATATAACTTCTAAAACCACAAGTGAAACTTTATTAGATATTTTAGATACACCTGTTAGTCCTGAATTATTACCAAAAGATAACAAAGGAAATATTGCTCAAAAAACTGAAGATATAGTAGGACCTTATGAACTTCATGATTTCTTCTTATATCATTTTATAAAACACGGATCTTCTCCAGAAAGAATTTTATTTTTAGCTAAAAAAGCTTTTAAAGGAGATTATGAAGAGGACACTATAAAAAAATGGTTAGATAAATTTATGTATAGATTCTTTAGTCAACAGTTTAAGCGTTCTGCATTGCCTGATGGTCCAAAAGTTGGTTCTATATCATTATCTCCGAGAGGTGATTGGAGAATGCCATCTGATGCAAGTATTAATAGTTTTATATAGTCTTAAAATTTAATATTAAAAAGTCATTATTCTAAAAATTAAAAAGAATAATGACTTTTTTTTATTTAATAAAATATAAAACCCTTATTTTTATATTGCTTAATCTATTAAAAACATGTACAAATTTTATCTGTTTTCAATATGATGTAAGTAAAATACTTATATAGGTGGATAATTATATGTGGTATTCTAAAAAAACTATTGATATTGAAAAAGAATTAAATACAAACTTAGTTTTAGGTCTTAATTCAGAAGAAGCACTAATTAGATTAAATAAATATGGTAAAAATAAACTTATAACAAAGAGAAAAAAGAATGTTTTTCAATTATTTTTTTCTCAAATAAATGATTCTATGATTTATATTCTTTTAGGTGCTACTTTAATATCAGCTTTCTTAAAAGAATATACTGATTCATTAATAATTTTAATTGTAATATTAATTAATTCTATTATTGGTGTTATTCAAGAATGGAAAGCTGAAAAAGCTTTAGATGCTTTAAAAGAACTTTCTACTCCTAAAGCTTTAGTAAAAAGGAATAGTACTATAATAGAAATTCCTTCCGAAGAAGTTGTAGTAGGAGATATAGTTATTATAGATGCAGGTAGATATATACCCTGTGATTTAAGATTAATAGAAAGTATAAACCTTAAAATCGAAGAATCAGCTTTTACTGGTGAATCTGTCCCTGCTGAAAAAAATACTAATTTCACAAGTTCTAATGAACAACTACCTGTAGGAGATCAATACAATATGGCCTTTATGTCTACATTAGTTACTTATGGTAGAGGTATTGGAATTGCTGTTGCTACAGGAATGGATACTGAAATAGGTCACATAGCTAAAATGCTTGATAATGAAAAAGAAGAACAAACCCCACTTCAAAAAAAACTTTCTCAACTAGGAAAAATACTTGGAATATTAGCAATAACAATTTGTATTATAATTTTTATCATTTCTTTTTTTCAAAAACGAGATATGTTAGAAATGTTTTTAACATCTATATCTTTAGCTGTTGCTGCTATACCAGAAGGATTACCTGCTATTGTAGCCATAGTATTAGCCCTAGGCGTACAACGTATGGTAAAAAAGAATGCAATTATCAGAAAATTGCCGGCAGTTGAAACACTTGGAGCTGTAAATATAATTTGTTCTGATAAAACAGGTACATTAACTCAGAATAAAATGACTGTAACAAAGTTTTATATTAATACTATTAAAGATATAACTGAACTAAATTTAAATGAAGAACAAAATATTTTTCTTTTAAGTTGTATGATGCTTTGCAATGATGCCACCTATACTAAAAATAGTTCTACAGGTGATCCTACTGAAATTGCTCTTTTGGAAGTAGGTTTAAATAATGACATCTTATATGAAGAACTTAATGAAAAACATAAAAGAATATATGAAATTCCTTTTGATTCTAATAGAAAATTAATGACTACAATAAATGACTTTAAGGACAGCTCTTTAATCTTTACTAAAGGTGCTATTGATTCTATATTAAAAATATGCAAAAAAGTGTTAATTAATAATAAAGAATTAGATTTAACCCTTGATGTTAAAAATAATATTATAAATGCAGCAAATAAAATGTCAAATGAAGCATTAAGAGTATTAGCTTTTGCATATAGACCCTTAATTAAAGACGAAAAACTTAATAACTCTTCATTAGAAAAAAATTTAATTTTTATTGGTATGATAGGAATGATAGATCCTCCACGCACAGAAGTTAAAAATTCTATTAAATTATGCAAAAATGCTGGTATAACCCCTATAATGATTACAGGTGATTATAAAAATACAGCTTTTGCAATAGCTAAAGATTTAGAAATAGCTAACAATTTAAGTGAAGTAATTTCTAGCGATGAATTAGATAATTTATCTGATGAAGAACTAAGCAAAAATATAGATAATTATAAAATTTTTGCTAGAGTTTCTCCAGAGCATAAAGTTAAAATTGTAAAAGCTTTTAAATCTAATAATAATATAGTCTCTATGACGGGTGATGGTGTTAATGATGCTCCTTCACTAAAAGTAGCTGATATAGGAGTTGCTATGGGTATAACTGGTACAGATGTAGCTAAAGGAGCTGCTGATATGATTTTAACTGATGATAATTTTTCTACTATAGTTTCTGCCGTTGAAGAGGGAAGAAAAATTTATAAAAACATAAAAAAATCTATTGTTTTTTTGCTTTCTTGTAACTTAGGAGAAATTATTACATTATTTATTGCTATTTTATTTAATTGGGCAACTCCACTTTTACCTATTCATATATTATGGGTAAATTTAATTACAGATAGCTTTCCAGCTATAGCTTTAGGCGTTGATCCTAGTGATGAAGATGTTATGTCAGATTCTCCTCGTTCTTCTAAAGAAAGTATTTTTACTTTTTATGAAAAATTTCAATTAACTTTAAATGGTTTATTAATAGGATTTTTAACTTTAGTTGCTTTTAAATTAGGAGAGTATATTTATCCCAATTCTTTAAGTCATGCTCAAACTATGTCCTTTGTAGTACTAAGCATCTCTCAATTATTTTTAGCTTTATCTCTTAGGAATAGTAAAAAATCTATATTTAAAATAGGATTATTCAGCAATAAATATTTAATATATTCTATATTATTAGGAATACTATTACAGTTTTTAATAATTTCTGTACCATTTATAGCTTCAATTTTTAAAGTATATGTTTTAACTATTAGTGATTGGATTTTTGTA
>NZ_WHJC01000245.1 GCF_009295725.1 Clostridium tarantellae | reverse complement strand
GCTTATTAATATTTAATTTAACTTGGGGTTTTACTACATGTAATTAGCTATGTTGGGCTATTAAAAGCTAATTACATGTAGTAAATTGTTTTATTAAGTAATTCAATATTTGTTAGATTTTATTGGTGAAGATTAATTATATAACTTAAAATTTAAAATTATATATTTTAAAATTTTAAGTTGCTTTTTATATAATTTATTAAAAGCTTAAATTATAGAAGGTGGAAATGGGATGGAAGGAAAGTTATTAGTTATAGATAAAAGAGTATTGCCTGAAGTTTTTGAAAAAGTTATTAATGCAAAAAGATTATTAAAAGAAGGCAAAGTAAAGGAAATTACTGAGGCAACAAGATTATCTGGAATAAGTAGAAGTGTTTATTATAAATATAAGGATTATGTTTTTGAGTTTTCTGAAACATCAGAAGGCAGAAAAATTATATTTAATTTAGTTCTTACACATAAAAAAGGAGTATTATCAGCTGTTTTAAATCTAATATCGGACAAAGGTGGTAATATACTTACTATAGATCAAAGTATACCTATAAATGAAGCTGCATATGTAAGTATAACTATGGATATGTCTACTATGATTTGTGATATAAATAAATTATTAAAAGATATTGAAGAAATACCTGGAATAACAAAGGTTGAATTTATTGCAATGGAGTAAGAATTTAAGATTTACAATAAAATTTTAAATATTAAAATAATGAAGTAGTAAATTTGGGTTTCTTAGTTTATTGTGTATAAAAATACCAAATATAATAGATAATAAAAAATCTATTATATTTGGTATTTTATATTTATACAAATTAAGGCGTAGTATAAAGAAAAGGTGGTCCAGCTGATATATTCACATCACTAGAAGTTTCTTTTACAAATGTTCCATTAATTTGGATAGCATGTCCCTTAAATAATTCTGATAAAAAGTTTAACTGTTCTTGTTTATTTTGGTTAATAACTTCATCCCACTTCCAAGGGGAGATTGTTTCAAGATGTCGTAAATTATATTGTTTTTTCAAATGTTCATAGGCAGCAAAGTTATCATTTCCAAAAGTATATGAAATTTGAGCAGAACTATTTCTATGAGTATTTTTAGATGAATCAAAAGGACCTTTAAAAGTTACATTGTAAAAGATTCTTGCTAATGCGTTAAAAGGTGTTGTAATTTTACTTTTTTTCACTAATACATTTACTGGAACAGAAATGTTGGGAGGAACTGTAAAAGTAGCCTGATCAATAAATTGGGATTGTTCTAAAATAGATTCTTGATTTCCAAAGGTATATTGATGAGAAAATTTAAAACTTAATTCTAGTTTAGTAGTAACTGGTGCAATACTAACTTTAGAAGATTTTTTTATAGCTAAACTATTAGATATTTTATGGGAAGAATGAACACTTATTTTATTACCTACTTTAAATGAGAAGTTTTTGGTTATTTTAATAGGAACACTGCTTCTATTATTAAGTGATGTTGAACCAAAAGTATCTGGAGTTAGTTCAGCTGTAGTTGGTATTCCAAGAGTTATTGAATTAGGAAGGAATTCAAGCTTGAATTTTGACACTATCATTTGAAATTTTCCATCTTGTGGAGCGGAGCCTTCATGAAGAATGTAGTCATCATTTGATTTAGTTATCTTAAGTGTTTCTGAAAATTGAAAACCTAAAATTTTAGCTAGTGTAGACCAATAAGATTGAAAAGTTGAATTTGCAACTAAATTAAATTTAATAACTTCTTTGTCTTCAGTTTCTGAGCTTGGTAGTAATAAATAATTATTATCCATAATATAAACTCCTTTTATATATTTTAAAATTAAAAAATTAACAGTTATTTTTTAAATTGATTTAAATGGTCCAACTTCTATAATTAAATTTTTAGTATCAATTTTATCAAATTCTCCTTTAATTTGACAAGCATATTCTCGATAAAGTCTATTAATAAATAGTTGTTACGTTTTGAAAGTGCTTTATTCCAATCCCAGTCTGGATTATTAGGAATATTTCTTCGTTCAATTTGGCTTTTTATATCTGCAATAGCAGATATAGTATCATTTCCGAAAGTATATGATATAAAGCCAAATGGCTGAAATGGTCGTGGGACATCAATGCCTAAAGTAAAAGGATTAGCAGGTATATTTTTTCGATAACAACCTCCATTTTTAAGCCAAAGTATAAATCCAGAAATGGTAACATTAAAAGAAATTATTGCTAGGCCTTTAAAGGGAGCTTTAGCTTCGGTTATATTATTGATTAATTTTATAGAAGCTTTATTTTTAGGGGGAATTTCAAGAGAAATTGAATCACTAGATTCTTTACTTTCTATTTTATCAGATTGATTTCCAAAAGTGGATTCATGAGAAAAATTGTAACTTACATTAGTTGATTCAGTAGCTCCAGGAATATCAATATCAACATTAACACTTACTCCAAAATCAGTAGCTATTTTATTAGAAGATGAAACAGAAGTTGTAGTTAATTTAGAAAACAGAATTTTTTTAAAAATACTAGCAGTATTATCAGTGTCATTAGTATAATTTGCAACTGCTAATATCTCTTGTTCTAATTCATTTAAAATAACAGGTTCAATGGATAAAGCATCTGCAAGGAAATTAAATTTGAAATTTGAAAAAGTAATTTATGTATTTAAATTTTTAGGTCTACTTGATGCTCCTATCAATACATAATTATCTCCATCTCTAAATACTTTAATATTTTCACCAATAAATTTTCCAGTATCACCTTTAGTTTTTTGAAAACCTAAAGCATTAGCAAAATTAAACCAAATTTTTTGAAATGCAGAATTTAAAATAATAAAATTTTTTATTTCTTCTACATCAACATAATCAGAACCTCTTAATACAATATAAGATTTATTCATAAAATAATATCTCCTTTTTAAAAAAATTTTTAAAAGTAAAAAAGCTAATTTTCAGAAATAATAGGATTAGTTAAATCACCAGTTATAGTAAGTTTGTAATTTTTATTTAAATTAAGATTTGAATGATAGATTATAGATTGATTTTTAGAAGAATCTATAGAATTTATAATTAAATAAATAAAAGTAGCTTTTTTTTCAAAAGACATTTGTCTAGTGTATAAAGGTAAAAATTCACCTAAATTTAAAGTTATATTTTTTTCACCTAAAGTATATATTATTTGAAAAGATACATTAAAGTTTGATGAATTTAAAATACTAATGTGATTATTTTCATTAATTATATTAAAGTCAATAGATGAATTTGAATTTAAAGGATTACCATCAACATTAGTATTTAGTTCTGATAAATCAATAATAGAATCATCTTCAATATTTGGTATATCAAGCTCATCAAGATAAGTTATATTTATATTATTCATAAAATTTATCCTCCTGTGGAATATAGAATTAATAATTTTGTTATGATAAAGAAAAAATTATAATTTAACATAAATGTTATAATAATAAAACTTACATAAAAATTTTAATTGAGCTTTAAAATTACAACTTTATATATTATATAATATGTAAAGTAAAAAAAAATGTCACAATTATAAAATAAAAAAATGTAGAAGAATAATAATTCATTTTAAAAAAGAAATACTTGTACTTAAAACAAAGTCATGATATAGTGTTATTACAAAAAATGTAAAAGAGGGGATTTTATGAATTTTATAAGTACTCGAGGAGGTATAAATAAAATAAGTTCAACTTTTGCAGTACTTAAAGGGATAGCTGATAATGGTGGACTTTTTGTTCCTGAAAACTTTCCTTATATATATAAGGATATAAAAAAATATAGAATGAAAAATTATTGTGAACTTTCATTCTATATTATAAAAAAGTTTTTTCAAGAACTTGGAGATGAAAATATTAAAGAATGTATAGATAAAGCCTATAAAAATAAATTTAAAGTAAAATTGAATAATTCTTTTTTAGAATTATATCATGGACCTACTTATGCTTTTAAGGATGCGGCTTTATTATTGCTTCCCCAGTTAATGAAAAAATGTAGGCACTTAGAGAAAATTAAAGATGATATTGTTATTTTAACTGCTACTTCTGGAGATACTGGGAAAGCTGCTTTAGAGGGATTTAAAAATATAGATGGCATAAAGGTTATAGTTTTTTATCCAGATAAGGGGGTAAGTACTATACAAGAATTACAAATGAAAACATCTACAGGTGGAAATGTTTATGTAGTTGCTATAGATGGAAATTTTGATGATGCTCAAAGAGGAGTTAAAAATATTTTTAATAATGAAGAGTATAAAAAGGTTTTAAAAAATAAAGGAATTATGCTATCTTCTGCTAATTCTATAAATATAGGAAGATTAATACCACAGATAGTCTATTATTTTTATGGCTATTTTAATATGGTAAACAATAAAGAAATAAAAGAAGATGAAGAAATAAATGTAGTAGTTCCTACAGGGAATTTTGGAAATATTTTAGCAGCTTATTATGCTAAAAAAATGGGACTTCCCATAAAAAACTTTATTTGTGCTTCTAATGAAAATAATGTGTTAACAGACTTTCTTAACACAGGTGAATATAATAAAAATAGAGAGCTAATTTTAACTACTTCACCATCTATGGATATATTGGTTAGTTCAAATTTAGAAAGATTATTATTTGAATTAAGTAATAGAGATTCAGAATTAATAAATTATTATATGAATAGTTTAAATAATAAAGGAAAATATAGAGTGAATGATTCTATTAGGAATAATTTAAAAGAGTTTTATGGTGAATTTGCTACTGGAAAAGAAGTTAGTAAAACTATAAAAGATGTACTTGAAGAAGAAAATTATTTAATAGATCCACATACAGCTGTAGCATATATATGTTATAAAAAATATTTAAATAAGACAGGAGATAAAACAAAAAAATTAATAATTTCTACTGCCTCGCCATTTAAGTTTACAAAAGCGGTGTTATCATCTTTAAATGTTAGTTATGATGATAATAATGATTTTCATTTGCTAAAACTTTTATCTGAAAAATGTTCTTTAGAAATACCAGTTAATTTAAGAGAATTAGAAAAATTACCTATTTTTCATAATAAAAAATGTAAGGCTAATGAAATGAAAAATATGATTATGGAAGTGTTAAATAAATTACCCCAAAATATTTAAACTAATTATAGTATATGAA
>NZ_WHJC01000244.1 GCF_009295725.1 Clostridium tarantellae | reverse complement strand
ATTTTTAAATAGTTTATGATTATTTATAAAAAAAAATTTATTTTAATATTTATTTACTTAAAATACTTTAGAACAAATATTGTAATTTATTTAGAATTTATGGTATTTTATTCTTACAATATGGATAAAAATTATATAGAAATACTGAAATGAGGAAATATATATGAAAAATTTACAGCAGGTTACTAATGCTATTATAGGTACCTCTATTGTTGCTACTGCAACAATAGGCTATTTTATTTATGAAAATAATAAATTATCAATATCTAACTTAGAAATTATTTCAAATAAAATCCCAAAATCTTTTAAAGATTTTAAAATACTTCATTTAACAGACTTGCATGGAAAAATTTTTGGAAAAAACAATTCAAAATTAATAAATAAAATAAAAGAACTAAACCCAGATATAATCGTAGCTACAGGTGATATGTTTAGTGTTTGTATGGATGAAAAAGAAGTATTTTTAAATCTTTGTAAAAATCTAAGAAATTATTATCCTATATACTATTCATTAGGTAATCATGAAACTATAGTTAAAACTTCCACTAATTTTAATGAACGAACATGGTTTTGTTACTATATAGATAAATTAAAACAAATTGGAGTAATAGTTATAGATAATGCTAAAGTTAATTTAGTAAAAGGACAGGATAAAATAAATATTTATGGCTTATCTCTACCTATTAAATACTATAGAAGAAGATTTACCGCAGATAGAAAGAAAAAATTGCCTGTTAGCAAACAAATTTTAGATAACTTTATTGGTGAATGTAATAAAAAAAATTTTAATATTCTTTTAGCTCATAACCCTTTACATTATGATGCATATAGGGCTTG
Organism: Clostridium tarantellae; assembly: GCF_009295725.1. Lineage (GTDB taxonomy): Bacteria > Bacillota > Clostridia > Clostridiales > Clostridiaceae > Sarcina > Sarcina tarantellae. Next base: position 4,304 of record NZ_WHJC01000244.1, on the reverse strand, counting down.
GGGAAGTGATATAACTTTTTCTGGTCATATTCATGGTGGTGTAGTTCGTCTTCCTATTATAAAAGGAATCTTTTCACCTGAAGTAGATTTTTTTCCAAAATATAAAGAAGGTATTTATCTCAAAGAAAATTCTGCTTTAGTAGTAGGCCGTGGTCTAGGAAATTCTAGCTTAAAGGTTAGAGTATTAAATCCTCCTGAAATTGTTATAATAACCTTAAAATAAAATTTTATTTAAAATAATCACTCCTTAAAGTTTTAAATTTAAATACATTATTACATACTTTTTTTTAATAATATGCTAAAATTTAAAATATATATTTAATCTTAGTAAACTTAGATAAATACATTAACAGTGTATTTATCTAAGTTTACATTTAAAGGAGTGATTTAAATGATAAATAAATGGACTGGAAAATTATCAGCCACGGAAGTTTTTACTAAAAGTTTAAATATTTTATCTAATAATATTATGGATATTTTTAAAATAAGCTTAATATTTTATATAATTCCTTCTTTATTAATAGTAACTATATCTGCTTTTTTAGGAGTAAACACCTTATCTTTTAATGTTTTATCCAACTTTTCTAATAATATAAAATATTTATTTTCTAATTCTTTAATCTTTCTTTGGATTCCTATAAGCATTCTACTATGCTTAATTCCCATTTTAGGAAATTTTGCTATTGTAAAATTAATAAATTCAAAATTAAAAGATGAAAAGACTATCTGGTATGAATGTATTAAGTATGCATTTTCTAAAACCGGTTCAGCTTTATTATTAATATTAATTACTTTAGTAATTAGTACAATTTGGACTTTTACAATAGTTTTATTTATTACTATTGTATGTATTTTTACTTTTTTTAGAGGATTACCTATTGCTATAATTACAATACTTGCATTAACAGCTATACTGTTTATATTTTTGCAATTTATAATTCAAAGCATAGTAAATGAAGATTTAGGAGTATTGGCCGCTATAAAGCATAGTGTAAATTTAGTAAAAATTCGTTTTTGGAATGCTTTCGGGAAAATTGCATTATTAAAATTAGTATGTTTTCTTTTTAATGCAGGATTAACTATGTTTGCCATAATTCCATTTGTAGGAATTATATTATCAACATTAATAACTTTATGCTTAACTATTTTTCAACATATTGCAGTAACTATAATATTTAATGATTATGAGCAAGATCCTAATAAATTAGAATTTAAAATTTAAATTTTTTAATATTATATATTTCTAATTATCCTTGCATTTAAAAGTATGATGATGCAAACTATTATATATGTGTTTTAAATAATATTTTTAGTAAGAAAGGAGAAATTTTATATGAAACATAATTCTAAAAATGAATCTATATCCGAAGATTTAACTAAATTAAATGATAATGTTAAAATTAATAACCCATTAGAATCTAAAAGTGAACAAACACTATCAAATTTAGAATCCTCTGATAAAATTGAAAATATAAATAATTATACAAGTTATGTAAGTAATGCATATTATTATACGGGAAAAAGTGTTCCTCAATTTAATATTAAAACTATTATTATGATTATATTAGGCATAATAATAATTGGTGCATCTACATTTTTCTATTTTAATGATAAAAATAACTTAAATCCTTTTATAGGCTTTGCTATAGGAATTCTTTTATTACTAATTGCTTTAATTCAATTTATTTATAAAAAAAATTAATGGAGATACTAAATGAAAAGATATATAAATATATTTTTATTTATAATAATTATTTGTTCTTTATTTATTGGTTGCAATAAAAAAGATGATGAATCTTCAACTTTAAATAATTCTAATAATGGTAATCTAAAAATTGCTGAAAAAATTGAAGATTTTGAATATCTATATAAAATAATAAAAGATAATTATCCTTTATTGCACTTAAATAATAAAATAAATGAATCTGATTGGCTTTCTAATAAAAATAATTTTAAAAACTTAATTAAAGCAACTAAAACAAATGATGAATTTTTCAATGCTTTAAATACAATTTTAGAAAAGCTAAATAATTCTCAAACTCATATGGTAACTAAAGATGAATTAACTATACTTAAATCTCAATATGATCGTTATTTATATAATGGTAACGATAATAAATGGTTAGCAGAAACTATAAATGATACTAAGGTTTTAAATAGATATTTTCCAACTGGTTCATATAAAAAACCAATTTCTCAACCTAAAGAAATAACCAAAACTGATGAACCTAATGTAATTACTAAAGATGTTATTAGTGATAGTATTGGCTATATTTCTATAAATAAATTTGTAAATAGCTATAATATGCAAGAAGATATAGATATTATTGATGAATATTTAGATAACATTAAAAATTATGATGCTTTAGTTATTGATTTGCGCGGAAATAATGGAAATGAAAATATTTATTGGCAAAAATATTTAATGCCTAAATTAATCAATTCTCCTATTGAAAATCCTACTTATAGTTTTTTTAGAAATGGTAAATTAATAAAAAATATTTTAAAATCCTACGATGAAAGTTTGGTTAATGTTCCAAAAATCAGAGATTTAAATTATGCTGATTTTCCTAATTTACCAAGAGATATTTTTAGAGATTTTGAGTATTATATAAAACATAATAATAAAATAGTTCCTAGAAAATCAATTAACTTTCATGGAAGAATATATCTATTAGTAGATAAAACTGTATCTAATGCTGCTGAAAACTTTGCTATTTTTGCAAAAAATACAGGATTTGCTACTGTAATTGGTGAATCAACTTCTGGAAAAAGTAATACTACTAATCCTATAGTAGTTATGTTACCTAATAGTGGCTATTTACTTAGTTTACCTATAAGCTTAACAATCACTAAGGAAGGTTCTTACATAGATGAACTTAAACTAATTCCTAATTATGAAGTTCACACTGCTGAAAAAAAAGATAATTTTAGTGATGATGAATGTATAAAAAAAGTATTAGATGTAGAAGGAGTAAACTATAAAGCTAATTTAACTGTAAAAGAAAAAGAATTTAATTTTAATGATACTTTAAACTTTTTAAATAATTTTAAACCAGAAAATTCTCAAATATATAAAATAGTTTTTGATTTAATAAATACTTATAACGGTACTATAAGCTATTTTGATGACAAGGAAAGCTTACTAAACAAAGTTAAATCTAAATACTCTGATAAAGAAATGCTTATTTTAACATATAAAAAGCCTCAAAAAATAAGTATACAATCAACAGCTAAAAATATTCCTAAAGAATACAGAGATAAATTTAATAATGTAATGTTACATGAAGTGGATACTATAGTCATAGCAGCTTCTAAAGAATCAAATACTGTAGAACTATTTTTAGGAGATAAGGATAAATCCTTAATAATAGATTTTTATGATAATATTTTAGCTAGTAAAGTTTCTAACATAATTTATCAATTTAATAAATAACTTAAAAAGGGTAATGAATTTTATATATGTTATAAAATATCATTACCCTTTACTTATCTAAAATTTCTTTTAATCAATAAGGTTATTTTATTACCACCCTTTATCTTTATAAAAAACAACAGCTCCAATATAAATAAAACTAGAAGCCGTTAATGAACTAGTTAAAAGTATAAATTGTCTTATATTCCATACTATACTTCCTATAAAATTATTTGCTATTAAATCCACTACGAATAAGAAAACTTGTAAAATTAAAAATGTTATACTATAAATTAATATATATTTAATAACGGATAAAATTATATCTTTACTAGTTATTAAACAACTACTTTTAATAGCCTCAAAAAAATCTTGGTTACTTATAGCTAAAAAAGGAATTATTGGCCACAAAAAATATTTTATAATATTAGCCAAAGGCATATTGATAACTTCCAAAAAAGCTACTATAAATGTTATGAAAAAAAACATTAAAATACAAAAACTTCTATTTAAAAATACATCTTCTAAATATTCTATCCATATTTTTTTTTCATTATTTAAAGTATCATGAGATATACAAGTTACTATAATAGGAAATAAAATAACAAAAATTATTTGTAACATTATTGATATAGCTTCATTATTACTAAATAAAACTGTAATTAAAGAAAATATTGATGCTATTATAAATAATGAATGTATATTTTTTTTAAAAATATACATTATATCAGAAAAATACCTCCATAAATGTTCACCTAATTCAGTTTTTAATTCCATATCTATATAGTTGTTAATAATTTATAAATTTTTCTATTAATTTTTAGTAAAAATTTATAAATTTATTACAACAGACACCTCCTCCCAATTAATAAATATAACACTTATATAT
>NZ_WHJC01000243.1 GCF_009295725.1 Clostridium tarantellae | reverse complement strand
CTTTAAATACTGTCAAGCTATTTTTTAACTATATTGGAATTTTAAATACAATTATTTTAAATTTTTCAACTAATACTATATTTTAATATAAAAATAACTAGGAGGTTTTAAATTGAGTACTATAAATAAAAAAACTAATGTTTTATTTATAATTACAGATGATCAAGGATATTGGTCTTTAGGAAGTTATGGTAATAAAGATGCTATTACCCCCAATTTAGATAACTTAGCTAATAATGGAATAAGATTTGATAATTTCTTTTGTGTATCACCAGTATGCTCTCCTGCTAGAGCTACTATATATACTGGGCGTATACCTTCACAACATGGAATTCATGATTGGTTAAATGATTGGAGTACAGGAGGGGTTCAAACTCAATATTTAAATTGGAAATCAGTTTCATCAGAATGCTCTAATGTTTTTGAATGGAATAATGTTAAACCCACTGAGGAATATTTAAAAGGACAATCCACATTTGTAGATGTTCTTGCTAATAATGGCTATAACTGCGCCTTTAGTGGTAAATGGCATCTTGGAGCAAGTCAAAAACCTCAAAAAGGTTTTAAACATTGGTACTGTCATCAAAAAGGTGGTGGTCCTTATTATAATGCACCAATGTTTAAAGACGGTAATCTTATAAAGGTTAAGGAATATATTACAGATTCTATCACTGATTATGGACTAGAGTTTTTAGAAAATCAAAAAAACTCAAATGAGCCATTTTTCCTAAACTTAAATTATACAGCTCCTCATGATCCTTGGGACAGTAGTAATCATCCAAAAGATTTATTAGACTTATATAACAATTCTGAATTTAACTCCTGTCCAATAGAAGAAAATCACCCTTGGAAAATTCACTGGACTTTCAATGGTAATAATGAACAAAGAAAAGAGGTTTTAAAAGGATATTTTGCTTCCATAACTTCTGTAGACAATAATATAAAAAGAGTTTTAGATAAGCTCAAAGAACTAGGTGAACTAGAAAATACATTAATAATATACACCAGTGATAATGGTATGAATATGGGGCATCATGGTATCTATGGTAAAGGGAATGGTACAAGTCCTGTAAATATGTATGATACCTCTGTAAAGGTACCTTTCTTTGTAACTAAATTTGGTGACATAAAACCTAGAGTATGTAGTGATTTATTAAGTCATTATGATATTAGACACACTCTTTTAGATTACTTAAATTTAGAAGATTCCATAGAAGATGATATTGATTTACCTGGTAAAAGCTTTGCTGATATCTTAAGAAATAAAGATTTAGAAGTAAATGAAGATATTGTAGTTTATGATGAATATGGCCCTACAAGAATGATTAGAACTAAAGAGTTCAAACTAATTCATAGATATCCAGCTGGTCCTCATGAATTATATGATTTGGTTAATGATCCTAATGAAAAAGTAAATTTAATTAATGATTCTTCTAAAAAGACAGTAATTCAAAAACTTAGAAAGGATTTAAAAAGTTGGTTCATTAAATATGTAAATCCTGAAATTGATGGTGCTACCTTACCTGTATTTGGTGGTGGACAAATTGGCTTTGCTGGACTATGGGGTGATGGTCAAGGTCTTTTCAAAAAATATAATACTAATTTTATATTTAGTGGTGACGGCAAATTAAAAAATTAGTATAAAAAAAATACCCATGAAATTTATAAATCTCATGGGTATTTTAAGTTTTATATCTATTTTAAATTAATAACCATACTCCATTTAGGTTTTGAAATATCTATGTCATTTATAATAGGTATAGCTATTTTGTATTTTTTATTTTCATCAACTTTATCTAAGGTCATACTATATAATCCTTTTTCTTCATCCTCTATAGCTGCTGATTTTTGCCCTTCTCTTCTAGCTAAATCATTCATATTTTCATCTAAAATTATCATTTTACTTAGGTTTTTATAATCATACATACCTTTAGATTGAAAGATAACCTTTGTACTGTTTTCATTTAATATAATATCTTTAATAGTGATTACTTCAGTACTATTAACTTTAATTTTACTTCCTATTAGTTCTTTTAGTGGTTTAAATTCTTTCTTTTTATCTATGTTTAAACAATAGGTTACATTATCTAATCCATATCCATCCTTTAATTCTTCCTTTGTAGGTTTTCTAGATATTATTTCTTTTTCATATTGTCCATTTTCTTCTCCTGTTGTTTTAAGTATTGCATATTTAAATCCATTAATATCTTCTATTATAGTTTGATTTTCCATAGTAAGTAACTCAATATACTCACTATTAGATAAATCTCCTTTAATTTGTAACTTTCCATGGAATTCTCCTGAATTTTGCCAGTTACCATCAAAAAGCTTTGCTCTAAAATATTTATTATTATTATCTTTAACTATAAATTGTTCTTTATTTATAACAGAATCATTAAAATTATCTTTTCCTTTTAACAATAAAGTATTTGAAAGCTTTGATATTACTAGCTCATCTACTATTAACTGGCTATCTTTAATGTGAATTTTTTTGTCTAATTTTATTCTTTTACTAGCTTCTTTATTTAAATTAAAGTTAAAATTCCATTTTCCTTTAATATTTTTAAATCCTCTTTCAATAGAAGGAATTTTAACTTCTATATTAGCATTTTCTCCAATATTTAATTCAGCTATATTACACTCTATAACAATTGCTCCCTTATTATCAGAAATTTTTCTTACACTAGTTCCAATAGAATTGATTTCTTTACCATCAATATAAATCATAGGTTCTAAATAAAAGAAATCTCCTTCATTTTTCCCTTCATATCCTTTTAAAAAATTACTTTCTACTGTTACTCCTAACATAAGAATATTATCATCAAATATAGCCTCATCAAGAGTAATTGTACCACTTTTATTTGTTTTAGATTGTCCTATTACCTTTGCAGCTTCTTCAAATTTTTTCGTTGGCTCTCCAAATAATGTGGTGTTAAAACCTTCAAATACCTTTTTTGCTGATGGTATAGCATTTACTAAATCTGGATTTATCACCACCGCTCCTAAAGTAGTTCCAATAGTTAGCCCTGCCACTATGGCACATTTTCTTAATACTTTATTTCTCTTTTTAAGTCTATTAGTTTTTCTTCCTTTTTCTAATGCTTTAGCTACAGTTTTATCTAATGCTTTTGGTACTTTTATGGAATCCTTTAAATCCTTTAAATCTTTATCATTCATAATTACATAACATCCTCTCTCATAAAACTTCTTAACTTTGTTAATGCTTTATTTAAATAAGTCTTTACTGTTCCTATGGGATAATCTAAAACCTTTGAAATTTCACTAACAGTAAGATCATCAAAATATTTAAGAATAATTATCTCCTTATGTTTATGTTCTAAGGAATCTATAGCTTGCCAAATATACATTTTTTCAACTAAATCCTGTTGTTTGCAAGGTATATCCTTTATTGTTACATTATCCTCAAGATAAACTATCCTACTATTTTTTTTAATATAAGTTAAGGTGGTATTTATAAGTATTCTAGTTATCCATGTATTAAAATACTTTGGCTCTTTTAGCTTTTCTATGGAAGTATAAGCTTTATAAATTGTTTCTCCCACTATATCTAAAGCCTGTTCTTCATTTTTTACATAAGCAAAGGCTGTTTTATACAAATTTTCTTTACAGTCATTTATTAACTCTTCAAAGGCTTGTTCATTTCCTTTAATAGCTTTTTTCACTTTAAGTTCTTGTATCATATGATTGTCCTTTCATTCCACGTAGAATAATAATTTGTTGTACATATGTTAGACTAACGAACCCTTAAAATGGTTTTAGTTTTTTTATATTTTTATTAAAATTATTTATTTAACTTATAGAATAACATATTAAAAAAACTATTCATATTATAAAAACATATATAAAGTAAAGGAGTTTTTTAATTGAATAGATTAAATTTACCAAAAATAATTTTATATATAGCAAGACATAATCATAGATATTTTACTAATTTTAGACATGTAGTTGGAGTAGGATTAGGTTTTAAAACTGTTAGAGGATATAACACAGGGGAATTATGTATTCATGTTTTAGTAACTAAAAAAGTACCTTATTGTTGTTTAAATAGAAATGATTGCATTCCAAAAACTTATAAAGGAATAAAAACTGATGTGGTAGAAGTAGGCTTTTTAAGGACTGTTGATTTAACTGATAAAATTAGACCATTACAAGGAGGATATGCCATAAGTCCTCAAGGAAGAAAAGAAAACACAGGCAGTATAGGTTGTATTGTTACTAGTGGAACTTTTTTTAAAGATTATTATATATTAAGTAATAATCATGTTTTAGCTGGAAATAATAAATTTCCTAAAGGAACAAAGATTGTCCAACCTGCATATACGTCAGGTCCACCTATTCAAGAAAATATTGTAGCATCATTAGATAAATTTATACCAATAGATACAAGTGCTACTGGAGAAAATCTTATGGACTGTGCTATTGCTAAATTAGTAGATAAATCTTTAGCTTCTGATATTATAGCTTATATTGGAGAAATTAAAGGAATAGCTACACCTACTTTAGGATTACCAGTAAAAAAAGTAGGTGTAGCTACTGGATTAAATGCAGGTACTATATCCACAGTGGGCGCTAGTGTGCACATTTTTAATGGTGAAGTTTATGAATTTTTTGTTGATCAAATAATATCAACTAATCCTGTTGATAATGGTGATTCAGGTGCATTAGTTTTTAGTGAAAATAATAAAGCTGTTGGTCTTTTATTTAGTGGCTCAGAATTAAGATGTATATTTACAGATATTAAGAAAGTTTTAAAGGCTTTAAAGGTTAATATTTATACTAGATAATATGTTTTATATGATGAAACCATATGCTTAAAAACTAAATTAACAATAAAGAAAAATTGAGGAAGTAAATAACCCCCTCAATTTTTCTTTATATATATTTATTCAATTTCCCTTAGTCTTTCTACAATACTATCCTTACTTACAAATTTATAGCAAAATACTGGCACTATTAAAGCTAGTGTAAACAATATGGGTAAACAAATTAAAACTGGTTTTAACTAAAATTGAGAGAATTCCCTCACCTCAACCGAAGGTAGGTGGGGGATGAATCGACGCAAGAGTTTACTCGAAACGTCAATTATTTCCACTAATAAATTCTATCAAATTAGGTTATAATATA